>JBBQIT010000319.1:0-5440 GCA_038325205.1 Bdellovibrionota bacterium | reverse complement strand
ACCCCGCTCATGAGGATCTCTTCACCACTGGAGTTGTTTGCTTAATCTCCAAAGTTAGCAAAGTGGGCGCGGATAGTTACCATTTGCTGGCCAACGGACTCTTTAGATTTAAGATCTCCGAGTTTATCGATAACGAAAAGTATCTGGGAGCCAAAGGGCATCAGATCCACCCCATTCCCCGTAGCAGTCCTGAAATCGAAGCGCTTACCGATGAAGTGCATCTTCTCGGCAAAACCATTTTAAGTGTCGCTTCTGTTCCGGGAGCGGATTCGCTCATCAAATTATTTTCACAGATTCAAGATCCCGAACAGATCGCTGACCTCTGCTGCACTTTCGTCAATCTTTCCATGGCGACGAAACAAGAGCTTTTGGAACTGAACGACTTGGAAGCGCGCCTTACCAGGCTCTTGTCGCTAATGACGAAAGAGAAGGAGCGATTGATTCTGCAGAGTGAAATGCAGACCAAAATGATGGAGCGTCTTTCGAAAGATCAAAGAGACCATCTGCTGAGGGAACAATTAAAGACCATTCATGAAGAGCTCGGTGAAGAAGCTAACGGCGGAGAGAGCCTAAAAGACAGAATTGAGAATGCTGGCCTTTCTCCCGAAGCCACTAAAGTCGCCAAAGACGAACTCGCAAGACTTGCCGTGGTGCAAAGAGCTTCGCCTGAGTATCACGTCATTCGCACCTATTTGGATTGGTTAGCGTCGATCCCATGGAAAAAAGAGTCGGCTACTCCCAGCGAAAATATCGACATTAAAGCGGCTCGCAAGATTTTGGACGAAGACCACTTCGGGATTGAGAAAGTTAAGACCCGTGTAGTGCAATTCTTGGCAGTGAACAAACTGAAAAAAGATCTAAAGGGACCCATCCTTTGCCTCTTAGGCCCGCCGGGAGTCGGGAAAACAAGTCTCGGCAAATCGATCGCTAAAGCCCTCGGTCGCGAATTTATTCGCACGAGTCTAGGCGGCGTTCGTGATGAAGCCGAGATCCGGGGACATCGACGGACTTATATAGGCGCTATGCCAGGGCGAGTGATCCAAAGTATGAAAAGATGCGGCGTTAAAGATCCGCTCATGCTGCTCGATGAGGTGGATAAGATTGGCGCCGATTTCCGTGGAGATCCCGCCTCAGCCCTGCTTGAAGTTTTGGATCCAGAACAAAACCACACTTTCGTTGATCACTATCTAGATGTGTCGTTTGACCTCTCTCGGGTCTTTTTTGTACTAACGGCCAACGTCGTCGATTCCATTCCTTCAGCGCTTCGAGATCGCATGGAAGTGATCGAGATGACTAGCTACTCACGAGCGGAAAAGCTTGAGATAGCGATGCGGCATTTAATTCCGAAACTGCTCGAAGACCACGGCATAAAAAAAGACGAACTCACTTTCTCTCGCGAAATTGTCAGCGTTGTAATAGACGATTACACCCGCGAAGCGGGAGTCAGAAACCTGACGAGAGAGTTGGCCCATCTCTGCCGTGGAGTCGCTGAAGTTTTAGCCGAAGAGCCACGTCCCGAAAAAGTAGAAATGACTTTAGAGCGCGTCGAGAAGATTTTGGGCCCACGAAAGTTTTTTTCGGAGCAAGTAGAAGCCTTAGCCCAACCCGGTGTGGTTACAGGCCTTGCCTGGACGCCCGTGGGCGGAGAGATCTTAAGTATTGAAGTCACGCGTCTTGAAGGCAAGGGAAGCTTAATTCTCACCGGCAAATTGGGCGACGTCATGAAAGAGTCGGCGCAAATTGCGCTAAGTCTTTTGAGAGCGACATGGGGACATCCTATCGCCATCAACTTTGAAAAGAGCGATTTTCATATCCATGTTCCTTCAGGCGCGATTCCCAAAGATGGACCTTCAGCCGGCGTCGCACTTTTCGTGGCGCTCACTTCGTTGATTCAGGGTAAATCAGTTCCCAGTCATATCGCGATGACTGGCGAGATAACGCTTCGGGGAACGGTACTTCCTGTCGGTGGCATAAAAGAAAAAGTGTTAGCCGCCCATCGAGCGGGCATTAAAATTGTCGCTTTACCCGAGCGCAATCGAGGAGATCTCGTGGATGTTTCTCCCGATGTGAAATCTCAGCTACAGTTTCATTTTTTGAAGCATGTGACAGAGGCCGTACAACTAGCGGGATTGAATGTATCTCTTCCCTTTACCGCGATTGGCAATTCGTCATCCAATCAGCCTAGCCTCTCGAACTAACCTTTCGAATTGGCGGCGTGCACCGTGTGCCGTTCGGTATCAATGGCATAGGCCTTCACAGAAATAGTGTGGGGATTAGTCGTAGAGAACTCCTGTACGGTC
This sequence comes from Bdellovibrionota bacterium, assembly GCA_038325205.1. GTDB lineage: Bacteria > Bdellovibrionota > FAC87 > UBA2466 > UBA2466 > JBBQIT01. The sequence goes on along the minus strand of JBBQIT010000319.1, from coordinate 3,140 downwards.
ACGGTTAGCCACTTACGATCCGAAGAAAAAATGAGATGGCTTACCTGGGCCGTGAAACCCGGCGTCGCGGTAAATGTGAACTGCTTACCTTGAAGATTTACTCCAGACCACAATTCTACTGCCGCTTCGTTATTATTCTCGCCAGCGACGGCGATAAAGCGACTATCCGATGAATAAGCCAACGGACCGTTGGTATATTTCCCCGTAAACCGGAAACTCCAAAGAGGCTCATTGTCTAGCAACGAATAGACTCGAATTAACCCACTTGGATTTCCGGAGACCCACTGCTTTTCCGAGAATGCGATCGAAGTTCCCGGATAAGCGAAGGCCTGTTTTAATATCGGCTTCTTCTCGCCATCTACTCCCTGGGTAAAGACCACTTGATGAATCGTGCCGTTAATATCGTAGGAGACAGCGATAAAATCTCCCAGAGGCGAGGTGGTAATAAAGCGGGAAGTGCTCTCGTCGATGACGCCAGGGGCGCGAATACCATCCAAATAGAGCCCGTCGCTAGCATCCCAGAGGGTAAGGAAATGCCGGCTGATGGCGCAGACAAACTTTCCGTAACCAAGAAAATGGGAAGAAGGAGGATCGATCTGCGGAGGAGCGAGATCGGAATACAGCGTGATACGATTTAACTCTGCGCCATCTTGACTATTTCGAATGGAAACACTATGGCCGGTGTTTACCAAATAGGATTGGCTATCGGAACGAAACTGAACTCCTATCGCGGGAATCATTTCTGCCCTCGAAGGCCTGCCTGTGGTTCTCTCAAAGTTGGTGATAAGCCATTGAGCTACAGCGTTGCGATTGAGCCTATACATGCGAGCGAGTTCATCTCGACCCGGTAGCCCGTTCCAAAAATTCTGGTAAGCAGATTGGCCATCCATTCCCAATCGAATGGCTTGCATCATTTGCGCCACATACCCATCATGGTCATAACGATATTCGGCCTCACTGTGGAGTAGTTTCAATTCTTGCGTGTCGTACATCAGCACTGGTCCGCCAAAGATGGGGCCGCCGGTCGCTGCCACATATCTGCCATCGGGAGAGACGGTCAATTCTCTCAAAGCGGTTGGCTTTCCATCATATCCGGGCGCCGTAAGACTCAGGTTCACTTCGCCTGTCAGGAAATCTTCAATAACAAAGCGTCCGCCCACGACATCCACATAGCCAGCTCCGCCGTAAGGCTGAAGTGCCGCGGTGCCTACCGCGAAACGAGACCGGGGTAACATATGGAAGGCGCTGGAAACGATTTCTCCTGGCAATAGTTGCGTCGCAAGCAAGGTAGCATTGGCCTCAAGCGGAATGATGCTACTGCATACCGTGAACCCTGCAATCGATTGGGATGAGAGCAAAAGGACGAAGAGGGCAAGCCAAAGAGATTTCATGAGTTCTTTCCTGAAAATGATGGAAAGCTCGTATCACGAAAGCGGAAAGCACTCCAGGGACAGTTATATTATTTCAATAAATTAAGATACTTAGACGAAAAGCCTTAGCCTTTAGCCTGCTGAAGTAGCGTGATTCTTCTCCAAGGCGCCGGGTGGCTGTGGCCAATGAATTCCAAAATCGCATTGGGTTTAAACTGCCCCCTATTTTGATAGGTGAGTCTTTCTAGGGCCGCCGCTAGCTGAGTGCCCTGCCCGATTTTGACTTGAGCGAATCCATCCGCGGCCCATTCGCGCGCGCGGGAGTAGCCTGCCTGGAAAATATTGAACGGCATTTGGATCACACTCAAACCGACGAAGAAGCACAGCATGTCGTAAGGCGAATCCGAGGACGGGGAGTGGCCTACTACTTTGGCTAAAGCAAAGTTCGCCAATCCAAAACAAACATACAAAATTACCGAACTAATTCCGATCCCCTTCCACAGGTCGTTATGCACCTGATGGCCCAATTCATGAGCGAAGACGGCTTCAACTTCTTCCGCTGGAAATTTCTCGTAAAGGGTATCGCCGATAACAATGCGTTTGGTTCTGCCAAGCCCAAGGAAAGCCGCATTCCCTTTTTCCGTTTTTTCGCCGAGTCCTAAATGGAAAACCTCTTTCACATCGATTCCAAATCGCTCGCAAAGGGCCAGCAACCGATTTTTCAAGTCGCCAGATTCCATGGGCTTTAATTTAAAGAAAAGGGGGAGAAGAAGGATAGGCGTCAACTGAGCGAGCACAATCGAAAAGAAAATAAGAAGTGTCGCGCAAACCAACCACCACGCTCCCGGAAAATAGGAGACCGAAGCATAGATCAAACTTAACGCGATGGCGCCCAAGACGACTCCAAGTCCTATTCCCTTGAACTGATCACCGACCCAGGAACCAAAACTTTGTTTAGATAACTTGAAGTGCTTCTCAATTCTAAAGCTCGCCATAGAAAAGGGAACGGTAACGACTTTCCAAACGCCGGCCAAGACGCCGAAGTAGACGAGCCAACCTAAATATCCCATCCCGAACTTCGCAGCGACCATGGTCTCCACCTCTTTGCCGAACCCTCGGAAAAGCAGAAGAGCCATAAAAATAAGACCGAGGATGGTCTGAGGCCATCCTACCGCTCGATGGCTCCATAGATAGGGACGAATGCTCTTGTCGTGTTCGATCCATTTTGCTGGCATGCTCATGATGACTATCCTAATGGCTCCCGAACCAGATGGCTAGCTCGACCCGCGAAGAGTTTCCCCTTGTCGAATTTACGTTTTAGGGCGCGGACTCGTCCATATTGGCAGGCGAACCATTCGGCAACTTTAGAACCAGGTCCTAAGGTCAAAGCGTAGACCCACCACGAAGACAACTTCATCGAGGTAATCCCTAAGCGGTAATGGATGGTTTCGAAGAAAAATACCGATCTAGCCAATGCCGGCCAATAACGGTGCTGTTGCAGGCAAGCGTTTCCAAAAATCATGAGGTGCTTTTCCCGCTTCGGAATGGGGGAAAAGAAAGCCACCGCTTGATCCCAGGCGAACTTAGTTTCAAAATGACCTTCGCCATCATGTTCTGCCGCGTGGTAACTGAGGATAGCCTTCCCGTCGCCATCACGAACGACCCAAGGAGCGTCTTTTTGTGCTTTGATTCCCAAAGAGACGAGATTCCACGGACCGACGTTGTGTCGTTTACCTTGGTAAACCCGAATGCCGTCGAATTGTGCAGGAG
>JBBQIT010000318.1:0-5450 GCA_038325205.1 Bdellovibrionota bacterium | reverse complement strand
TTGCTCCGTCTGATCTCCGCCCTCCTGAGCGAAACCAGCGACGATTGGGAAACCGGAAAAATTTACCTCAACATGGAAAACCAAAACCCGCCCTCAGTTTGAATCCTCTAAGAATTTACAGAAAAGAAATTGCGCCGCCGTCGCGAATGCAGCGCGTGCTTCTGCCAGTTCTCGGCGTATTTATTTGCAAGCTCCATATTGTCGATCACCAATACATTTTCCGCGTTCTTCTCTTCTGCCGCCTTGGTGAAGTTAAATGATCCGGTGATGACGATATGCTGGTCTATGATCATCACTTTGTTGTGAGCAATTGCATGCTGGTGGTCAATGAGCGGACTTATTTCATTGTTCAGCAGGTAGGTGGCCGATGTGTATCTCTCTGTTTCTTGGCTTCTATCCAGCAGCACGGAAACGTTCACCCCTCGATTGGCAGCATTGACTAGAGCCTTGGCGATTGGAGCTGAGGTAAATGAATACGCTTGAACGAGCACATTCGATTTCGCGCTGTTCAATTGCTCGACCACGGCTCGGGTGCAGCCGCCTCCGGGAGAGAAAAACACCTGCCAGTTCTGGGCTGAAACGGTCAGAGGTAAAAAAAGGAGAGCGAGCAAATAGCGCATCGAAGGAGTTTTTAGCATCCGGGCACCGCAAGGTGCAATTCTGCTTTGTGAATCGTTGCCTGAGGCACATCCCTTCTGCATACTTGGCGAATGCCGACCGCCAATAAAGTTCTGATTCATCGCTGGTTTGAAGAGGTCTGGAACAAGAAACGTGAAGCAGCGATTTACGAAATGCTCCACCCTGATGCTCAAATCTACGGTTTAGCCGAGAAGCCAGATCAAGCAATTCTGGGACCGGAAGGATTCCTTCCATTTTGGAAAAACTTCATATCCGCGTTCCCGAACATCAGCGTTGCGGTCGAATCGGTGCTCGCCGAAGAAGACAAGGTGGCAGGACGATGCAGCGTTCGAGGAAAACACACTGGGCTTGGGATTGGGATTGAACCGACGAATACTCAGATTTCCTTCACCGGAATAGTCCTTCTTCACGTCAAAGACGGTAAATTCTACGAGGGCTGGAACAACTTCGATTTTCTCTCCCTTTACCAGCAGCTCGGTCTGGTCAAGATGCCGCCGCCTCTTTAGATTTTCGTCCTGAAGAAGACGTTGTCTCCATCCGACATTCATCACCTGTCCGCTGCGGAAGGCTGGCTGGGCCTCGGCGACTGGCGATCAGCGAACGACGAGCTGGAGAACATCAACCCGGTTTATCGCGCTGACCCAGCGGTGTTGGCCTTAAGGCTCCGAATATACTCGGATGCCAAGCATTGGGAGTTGGCTCTTGAGGTTGCGGAAAGGCTGGTCGAAATTTTCCCAGATGATTCCGGAACGTGGGTCGATCGATCATTCGCCTTGCATGAAATGAAGCGAACCAAAGAAGCCCACGACCTGCTTTTACCGGCTCTGGAAAAGTTCCCGGACGAAGCGATCATTCCATACAATCTGGGGTGCTATGCTTGTCAGCTTGGCGAGATCAAAAAAGCCAAGGCGCTACTCTCGCTTGCATTTGAACGCGGGGACGAGAACGAAATAAAGCTGATAGCTCTGGATGATCCCGATCTTGCTCCGTTGTGGAAAACCGGGGCATGAAAAGTTTCCCCGTACCTGTCACACCGAAATCTTTTCATTTGTCCCAAGGTCTTGAGAAGGTTGGTTCAGGATGGTTGTCGGCGGCTTGTGATGCCAAGCGGCGGGCTTCGTCGCCCCGGTAATGCAGCGGGCTCGACAACTTCGGGGAAATTCCAACACAGACGCGGGAAGTTTTCAAAGTTTGCGAACCAATACCGACAGCAATCGAGACGTCGATCACGGCGTAATCAGCCAGCGGAAAGGAAATCTCCGGAAACAGAGCGCCGATCCCGAATTCTCCCGGTTTTTCAGCACGGCTGAAGCGGGCCTCCCGTGTCGGATTGGCCAGCAAGTCTAAACCAATCGCGCCAGCGGGCAGCCGGGCCTGTTTCCAGCCATTTCTGACGCTGTTCGTAAGTAGGAGTTCGGGCAGACGAAGGCCAACCCAAAGACGTTGGAAATTGTTCGTGCCAATCCCTTCCACGATGGGGACGAGGGAGACTCTTCCGGAGGGTGGCAAAAGGAAAAAATCCGTGCCTTCTAGAGTGATTGAGTTTAACGACAGTCGGACGTGCGGCGGGCGCGAAATGAAAAAGGCCGCTGCCAGTAGGACCAAGACCAGGGCTGGCGCTAAAAAATGCCGTGTTCGAGCGATCATCCGTTTGCGTAATTCGAGCAGGTTTGCCCATGCGGCTCAAATCAGAAGTGGGGAATTCGTTCCACTCGCGGGCCGCTCGCCGGGAGCGCTATAACCTATCGCTTGGCATTGGTGGAATGAGGCCGAGGCGCAACGGGTGAATCCAGAGAAGCGAACGCAAGTTCAACGTAAAGGTTCTCGATCACTTGGTGGATCTGGCCAACACTCACGCCCTCCTTCTGGAGGGCCGCGAAGAGATCTTCGCCATTGATCAACAGCGGTTTCCACCCTTTGTTACGTTTTGCCCCGAGCAGCCGTGCGTAGACGATCCGGCTTAACGCCTGTCGGTCCTCTTCCAGTAACTCGCGCAAATCCGCTTTCTCAACCTTCAACATCTCGGCAGCTATCGGCAAAATCCGTTCCAACTCGACCGGCTCAGACACATATAAAGGACGGCCATTTTTGAAAAATTCAGAGTGAAACTGGCCCCGCTGCCGAACGAGTTCATCAAGGTCCTTCGCCAAGCGGGTCGTCTCAGAAACCGTCGGTTCAGCCGCGCCCAGACAAGCTGCGCCGATGAGGCCTAACAGAAACAGCTTCGCGGAAAGACGAATACTTGCGTGCATGGAACAATATAGTCTCGCCTTTACTGAGCGCCAGACTGGTAGGTCGGTTCGTGAATCCGGCAACCAAGCGACCGAGCGACGCGACCAACCCGTTCCTTCGCGCCTGAGCTACATTCAACCGAAGTGAGCAATACATGGTGTTCGCCGCGGAAAAGAAACGTCACGTTCAGAAGGTTCTCGTTCATGCTCCAACTCAGGCTGGATTCATTGCTCTGCAATTCCGGAAATTCCAGACGAAACGCATCGAAAACCGTCGAGAGAGGCAGGTGTTCAATGCCGGGGTAAGTAACGTCGTCCTCCAACGCTTCGATCAGGGTCTCAGCGCAAACGTTTGAACCTGAGCGCTCTTTCCAGAAGAACAGGTTTGAATTCATGCGTTCCTCGCAATTGAAATATGAAACGCAGACGATGTCAGGACAAGGCTTTTGTGAACCCCAAATGCAAACGCATCCAGTGCGATGAGATTTGGTCGTGCGTTGGGAGCAAGGAAAGAACAGCGATGGGCCGACGTTTGGACGTGGTCCGCGCTTTGCCCGGACTCAAAAATTATTCCCTGCTGGTTCATTGGGGATCGTAGCGCCAACAGCGCCTATCACTTCATGCACGATCTCGCCCCGCGCCTCGCCAGTCGCGTTCAAATGACCACGGACGGACACAGGGCCTATCTGGAAGCGGTTGAGGATGCTTTTGGAGGGGACATTGATTTCGCTCAACTGATTAAGATTTACGGCAATCAGAACGGCAACGGAGTGCCCGCAGAAGTGCGCTACAGCCCCGCGCAGTGCATGGGAGCAAGGAAAGCGGGCATCAGTGGCAGTCCAGACCCAAAACACGTATCAACAAGCCACACAGAGCGCCAGAACCTTTCAATGCGGATGGGTATGAGAAGATTCACTCGGTTGACGAATGGATTCTCAAAGAAGCTCGAAAACCACGAACACGCCTTAGCGCTTTACTTCATGTATTACAATTTCGCCCGCATCCACCAGACCTTGCGCGTGACGCCCGCAATGGAAGCAGGAATTTCGGATCATGTCTGGACACTTTGGGAAATAGTTGATCTAATCAATTAACTTCACCTAAAGGAAAATATGCAATTGGGATTACAGGTTTTTCGCGACGAAAACGACCATGAAATCCGCACGGTTCACATTGACGGAGAGGCTTGGTTTTACGCAATTGATGTTTGTGAGGCGCTGGAGATCAAAAACCCAAGAGATGCCCTTTCTCGATTAGACGACGATGAGCGGCGAACTGTCGGCGGTGCCGACAGTTCGGTTCCGGCTTCGCGAACCAACCCGGCAATCATCAGCGAATCAGGACTTTACAACTTGATCTTCCAAAGCAGAAAGGAAGAGGCGAAGCGATTTCGCAAATGGGTTACGAACGACGTTCTTCCGAAGATCAGGAAAACAGGCGCTTACGTCGTCCCATCGGGAAGCAAAACTCCGATATTCGTCCGGCGCTTTAACGACAATTGGGATCGAGTCGAAAAGGGACACTTCTCGATCATCAGTGAACTGTATATCCGATTTTGCGGACGGCTTGAGCAGGAAGGGCACTTATTGGCGGATCGATCCCCGGACGGTAAAGAGATTCGGCCAGACGTGAGCGTTGGAAGAACGTTTCCGGCATGGCTGAGAAAAGAGTACCCACTTAAAGCGGATCGTTACAAGACGTATTCGCACAAGCTGCCAGATGGGATGCTCGTAGAGGCGCGCCAGTACGAAAACGACATGCTTCCAATCTTCATCGAGTTTATCGAAAACGAGTGGATACCCCACCACTCAGAGAAATACCTTGAAACGCGAGACCGAAAGGCACTTGCGTTCCTGTCGAAACTGCTTCCTCAGCCAGCGAAGGCTGCGAAACCTATACTCGGAAAGTGAAACTGTAATTTTTACCCATTAGTTTCAAACTGACCCCACTCCAACCAGCATCACGAATCAATCGGGGATTTCGGACCACGTTTGGGGCTTGGAAGAGATCGTTGGATTGATTAATTAACAGGGTAATGAGCCAGAACGAGCGTTTTCCAATGCCGCACGATTTTTGGACCCACTTCGTTTGTGGATTCGTTGTCGGCACAGGAATCGGAGCATGGATTGGATTCTCAATGTTCTCTGGTTGGCCAGCGATCATCGTGTTCGCTTTTTTTGTTGCTCTAGTCCTTGCACTCTGCGCGGGGCGATGGGGTGAAGCCGTGTGGGAAGCGCTTTCCGACATGTGTCGATTTTGAAACTGACCCACTATCGAACATTCGCCGTTTGAATCGATAGCTGAAGATCATGGTTGCAACTTATCAGGGCACGGAGCGCCGATCGACGCCGTGCGTGCCTGGCTGGCCGGAGACTTCCGGATGGGTGATGAACCCGCATTGATTTAAGCCGTCCGGCAAGACACCCGCATTTCGCTTTCAGACGATAACATCACAGATGCCATTTTGGACGCGATGGAAAACAGCTTGGATGCAACGGCGTGTTTGGAGCGGCTGGCGATACCAAGAAGTTGAAAAGCCCCTTGCTCGCATCAAGTTTTCTGATATGAAATAAATCACCT
>JBBQIT010000317.1:0-5458 GCA_038325205.1 Bdellovibrionota bacterium | reverse complement strand
ACTTCCGTAAGCAATCGACCAACGAGTTCTCTCGAGTTTCTTCCCAAGATATGCTCGCCCGCGGGATTGATAAAATTGATGCGCATTTCCCGATCAACGGTGAGTAGGCCCGTCGGCATGTTCGAGATAAGCTGCTCGTGCAAAGCCGTAAGCTTTTCTATCTTTCGGCTCTTTTCTTTCAGGCTTTCCGTCGTTCTCAATAACTCTTCACTCAAGTAGCCGCCTACTACTCCGACAACAAGAAAGATCCCCGAAAACATCATCCAGTTTACAAAGGCACTTGGATAGACACTGGGATGAAGCCACATCACGACGGCAAAAGCGGCGCTCGAGGCCGCCGTCGTGAACCAAGCTCCCTTTTGGTAGAGGATCAGCGACACCAATAAAATTTGAACCAAATAAAAAAGAGCAAACAGATTGTCTCCACCTGAGGTCAGGAAGATCCAGCTAGAAGTGATAGAAACATCGAAGACGATATGAACAGCAGCGACTACCCACTGAAGTGGCAACCAATCCACGACGGAGGCAAAAATAAGATTGAAAGCAAATCCCACCGCCAAGAGAGAGTAGCTAGCCGTAATGTAGGAAACGGAGAACGCATCTTTGCGGAACACCTGTAGGAGAATGACCGCAGTCAAAACAATATAAAGCACGCCGAGGCGCGCCAAGCTTAGCCACTTGAGTGCTTCACGCATGCCAGTAGACGGAGGAACGCCCAGTCCAAAGCGGGCCTTCCACTGTTTTAGTGAGGATTCGACCACGTGTTTTACGTTCCCGTGACTTTTTCCGCCAATTGGAAGATCGGCAGGTACATAGCAAGCAGTAGGAAGGCGATGATACCGCCGACTATCACGATTAATATCGGCTGAATTAAACCGGTGATCGTACTGACCGCATCGTCAATTTCGTTTTCGTAAATGTCAGCGACTTTTCCCAGAAGCTCGTCCAGCTTTCCCGTCATCTCTCCAATCGCCACCATATGCAGCACCATGGGCGGGAAAATGTTTTTACTCGCAAGTCCCTGCGCAATGCTTTTACCTTCAGTGACCGAGTTTCGAGCATTGACGATGACACTTTGAATAGCCAAATTGGGAATCAACTTCATGCAAATTTCAAAAGCGTTCAAAAGGGGAACACCGCTTGAAATAAGAGTCGATAAGGTTCGAGTGAATCGGGCGATCGCCGATTTCTTTATTAAAGCGCCAAATCCAGGGACCTTCAAAACGAAGGGATCCCATATCTGTCTGACCGCACGGAATCGGTAAAGAATGGGAGTGCCAAAGAAGGTAACCACACAAACTACGACGATCGTAACGAAATTATTTTGCACCCAATTTGATAAGGCCAAGACCTTTACCGTAATTTCCGGTAACGCCGCGGCATTTTCGGAATATAGTTTTGTGATCTCCGGTATTACTTTAACCAGCAAGAAGAGTAATACAACGATAGCAACGACGACCGTGATAAGCGGATAGGTCATGGCCCCGATCACTTTGGCGCGGATGCGACCTAATCTTTCTAGCTGATTGGCTAGACGGCGAAGTGCTAAGTCAAGCGTTCCTGAGATTTCACCCGCTTCGCAAATACGCACGAAGAGATCCGTAAACACGGAAGGATGCTTCGCCATAGCATTGGCAAGTCCAGCTCCTCCTTCGATGTCACTCTTGATGGTGGCTAATATCTTCTTGAAAGCAACACGCTTCTCTTGTTGGCAAAGAATGTCCAGACACTGCACCACAGGAACGCCGGAATCGATCAACGAAGAAAATTGGCGAGTGAAGACGATGAGGCCCTTAAGATCGATGGGTTTGGATAAATTGAAACTAAACTTGATATCTCCGCCGCCTCCGCCTTTTTTTACTTTGATGTCGGTCGGACGAATCTGCATCGACCGAAGTCGCATTTTCGCTTCGATTTCGTCTTCCGCTTCGAGCTCCCCCGTAACATACTCGGAGCTACGATTCATGCCGGTATATTTAAACTTCATAACTAAGCGGCCTTTCGCTTAAGCGCGGAAAGAGATTTAATGAGCTCTTCAGGATCCGGACTTTGTTCCAATGCGGCTTCTGGAGTGATTAGTCGTCGCCTAACCAGATCGCTTAAAGACTGATTGAAAGTCACCATGCCGCTAACGTCCTGCCCCACCATCATCGCGGAAGGAATCTGGAAGAGCTTGTTTTCGCGAATCAGGTTTCGGACGGAGTTATTGGGCACTAACAATTCCACCGCAAGTACTCGGCCTGCCTTGTCCGCTCGTTGGATGAGAGACTGGGTAATAATACCTTCGAGCACCATGGAAAGCTGAATTCGAATCTGATCTTGGTAATCAGCAGGGAAGACCTGTACGATACGAGAAATAGTTTGATAAGCGCTATTCGTATGAAGCGTGCTAAAAACCAAATGGCCGGTTTCGGCAAGCGTTAATGCGGTTTCGATCGTTTCTCTATCTCGCATTTCTCCTACGAGTACTACGTCGGGATCTTCTCGAAGCGCCGCTTTCAGTGCCAGTCCGAAACTCTTCGCATCCTGTCCAATTTCGCGCTGATTGATTAAACAGTTTCTATGCGCGTGAATATATTCGATCGGGTCTTCGATAGTAACAATGTGAAGATGATCATTGTCATTCAGAGAATCGACCATCGAAGCTAAAGTCGTACTTTTTCCCGAACCTGTGGCTCCGGTAACCAAGACTAGTCCTCTAGGCTTGTTGAGGAGATGATCTACCATCGGGGGTAAACCAAGCTTTTCTAGTTTTGGGATATCAAAGGGAATGTGTCGAAAAGCCGCTGCCACGGCACCGCGCTGAAAATAAACGTTACCACGAAAGCGAGCAAGATCTCGGATGCCGAATGAGAAATCGAGCTGCTTATTTTCCTCGAAAACCGCCTTTTGATAGTCGGTGAGCACTGAATAGCACAACTCTTTTGTCTCTGCTGGAGTCAACGAAGCCGCCTTCACTCGAAGCATTTGGCCGTGAACTCGAAACGCTGGAGGACTTCCGCTCGTGATATGCATGTCCGAGGCTTTATTCTCAAGCATGGCTTTTAATAGCTGCGATAAGGTCATCATTTCATCATGTCTCCATCAGGACGCGAATTATTGAGGACTTCTTCGAGCGTAGTTTCTCCGCGATAGAGCTTTACCAGGGCGCTTCTCCGTAGAGTCGTCATATTGTCTGAAATCGCCATTTTTTTCAGCTCGTCAGCATTTACACCTTGAATAATGCCGTCGCGAATGTCTTCCGTGAGGTACATCACCTCGTAAATACCTTTTCGGCCTTTGTAGCCGGTCGTAGCGCAACGATCACAGCCCTTACCTCTCATCGGCTTAAAGGACTCCAGCCAACTTTCGGGGAGTTCGGCAGAGATCAACATCTCTTTGGTGACCTTTTCATCGACGATAAGGCAGTGTTTGCAATTCACGCGAATCAGACGTTGGGCTTGAACAAGCGTAAGGGCGGCGGTGATCAAGAACGGCTCTACTCCCATATGTAAAAGACGAGTGATAGTGCTCGGAGCGTCGTTCGTATGGAGCGTAGAGAAAACCATGTGGCCCGTGAGCGCAGCTTTAATCGCGATTTCTGCCGTCTCTTGATCTCGAATTTCTCCGACCATTATGATGTCTGGATCTTGACGAAGAAGAGATCTCAGAGCGGCAGCAAAGTTAAGTCCGATGCCATCTTTCATCTGGACCTGATTAATGCCGTCCATATTGTATTCCACAGGATCTTCGACCGTGGATATATTGACATCTGGCCCATTGAGCTCGGAAAGGGCTGCATAAAGTGTGGTTGATTTACCACTACCGGTCGGGCCTGTGACTAAAATCATACCGTAGGGCTGACCGGCGGCTTTTCTAAAAAGTTTTAGTTGTTCCTCTTCAAAACCCATCGCGGCAAGATCGGGCTTGGTCTCACTTTGCGCCAAAAGACGCATAACGACCTTTTCCCCGAAAATAGTGGGCAGAGTGGACACTCGAATATCCACTTTCTTGTCTTTCATTCGCACGGAGATACGACCGTCCTGGGGCAACCGCTTCTCAGATATATCTAACTGCGCCATAACTTTAAGACGCGCCGGCAACGCGTTCTTAATAGTTTGCGGGGCTCGCATCACTTCATGCAACGTGCCGTCGATTCGTAAGCGAATCCGAGCAAACGTTTCAAAGGGCTCAATGTGAATATCACTCGCTTTTCGACGAACCGCTTCAACGAAAACTTTGTTGATCAAACGAATAACGGGTTTTTCACCCGCAATTTCTGTGTCGATGTCTTGCGCCGAAGTTTGGCCACCGGTGACCTGGACGGCATTCGTACTTCCGTCATCTGTTTCTAACTCTTCGACACCTACGTCTTTAACACTATCCAGAGCAGACTTACTTCCATACGCTTTTTCGACGGCGGCGCGAATGGCTGACTCGGTCGCAATAAAGACATTCACTTCCATATTGCAGAGGAAACGAATGTCGTCGACCGCCGATACGTTGGTAGGGTCGCTCACTGCAACCGAGAGTCGATTGCCGTCGGCGCTCAGAGGAATAATCAGATGTCGTTCGCAAAGACTTTTGGGAATGAGTTTTACTAAGTCCGGCGGGATTTCGACATCGTCGAGTGAAATCGCGGTGATGCCGTATTGCTTGCTCAAAAAGGTGGCGAGCACACTTTCATTGATGTGCCCGAGTTCAATGAGCGCGGTACCAAGGCGAGACTTTTGCTTCGCGCGAAGTTCTAGCGCGGAAGTCAGTTGCTCTTTGGTGATAAGACCCTGGGAGATTAAAAGTTCTCCCAGCTTGCCTGACGACATAGCAGGTTCCCTGCGGGTTAAAGTGATTGAATGATTTTTATAAAATTGAAGGAGTTAGACGAATGCGGGTTAGTCTTTATTATACCTGAGAACGCTTGGGATGGGAGCATTCTGATTGAGGAATCTTCATTATGTCGCAGAGAGTAAAAGGCTGTGCCCTGTCATCTCTTGAGGCGGTTTGATATCCCACATATCAAGGATCGTCGGAGCAATGTCGCAGAGCTTCCCGCCGTCTTTAATCGTGACTTTGCCTTCGCGCGTCGAATCGACCAGGATGAAGGGGACCGGCAATAAAGTATGTGAAGTCAGCGGCATCCCATTGGCGTCTTGCATCATTTCACAGTTACCATGGTCGGCTGTGATGAAAGCAAAAGCTTTGTGGCTTTCGACCCATTGCAGTATTCGCTTTAAACAGACATCTACCGCTTCTACCGCTTTGATCGCTGCTTGAAGGTTCCCCGTATGACCCACCATATCGGGATTCGCAAAATTGACGACTACGAACTGATACGAGTGCTTGTCCAATTCATCGAGCAAAGAAACGGTGATCTGTTTCGCGCTCATCTCAGGCTTTAAATCATAGGTGCGCACATCACGTGCCGACGGCACTAGTACTCTCTTCTCACCCTCAAAGACCCGTTCTTCACCGCCATTGA
>JBBQIT010000316.1:0-5465 GCA_038325205.1 Bdellovibrionota bacterium | reverse complement strand
GGCAAGCGAGCCTCCCAATGCCTCGATAAGGAAAAAGAAAAGCACGGGCAGAACACAGCCAATTAGGGCAGGCCCCAATCGTACTTGCCACATCAACTTAGGATCGTTCTGACTGCCGATGGTCTCAAAATCTCCGCCGCCCTTAAAACCCGTAAGAGCAGCTACCGCAGTCATTATCAGGAACGAATGAGCAGGATGCGCGGTAAAGCGAGTCTCTCCATTTCGGTAGTGGTTGAGCGCTTTGCCATAATGAACCTCGTCAAAGATCGCAGAACTTGGAAATGAAAGAAAACTTAAATGCATAACGGTACTTAGTAACAAGAAGCTCGCAATAATCGCGGTGCGACTTCTCCCGAAGGCTGTTTTCTTTTCGGCGCCGACCACCAAACGAAGATTTGGCGATTTAAGATTAGGAAGAGGAACACGAATTTTTTGAGTTCGCTTTATTGGCATAAACCCATGAGAGCCAAAGTTATTTACTTCTTTTCGGTCGGAACGAAGCGAAGGATGAGCAGGGGCGGCAAAAGCCCCCGGACTTCACAATTGCGACACAATTGGAGTAACGCGTTCAGCAAGGCGGTAGTGCGCGTCATGGCATCTTGATTGCACTCTCCTGGGCTTTGCTTGGTTTCAATAGAAAGGGAGAAACGAATATGACAAGACGTGCAGTATCTCTAAATCTCGTGCTTGCGGGGCTCCTGCTCTGCTTAGCACGGCCGGCGTTTGCTGGTTACGCGAGTAGCTCAGATAGGAGCGGATCGGACCAAAGCTCTCATTTACAGCGCCAGCCTCCTGCCGAGCCAGGACGGTGGGATCAAAGCTGCCAACAAAGTACGTGGTGTTGGCGGGGCTATAGCATCTGGTGTTCCGCTACGGGAGCTACGTGTGATTCAGACAAGGGTGACGGGTCGTGGGTCTGGTGCGGGAGCTACGACGAGTGGGGAACCAGTTGGGAGTCGAGCGACTACTGTTATTAAGCAGGAATTAAAAATTAGGTGTGTAATTTGTTCCTGTCAAAATTGTCGGGTGGATTCCTTTTGTCTCACTGAGAAATTAGATTTCGCCCAATTCTCGTAAAATGAGAGGTCCCAGGTGCTCGATCTTGTGCGTTCCCATGCCATAGACGCCTTCAAGATCACTCATCGATCTGGGCTTTCGCTTCGCGATCGCTCTTAGTGTCTTATTGCTAAAGACAAGAAACGCCGGAATATCTTTTTTTTCCGCGTACTCTTTACGCCAGTTTCGCAAAACCTCCGAAATGGCTTCTTCGTCCGCCGACATTGGTCCTTCCGTCGGATCTTTCTTTCGCTTCTTCTTTGCTTTCACGCTACTCGCGGAAGCGCGAACAAAAGTATTCTCCACTTTCCGAGGAGAAACTGGCTTGCAGACATCGCAATGCCCGCACTTTTTTAATCGATGGGAGTCTTTAAAATAGGTGAGAATGCCAGCATGACGGCACTCGCCCCCTTCGGCAAATTGCACAATCGTATCTAAAGCCCGCCACCGGCCCTGAATATATTGGTGCTCTAACTCGGCTTCCGCTTTGGTGATAAAATAAGAGTGAAGCCCTTTGTCCTGCTTTGAGTAAAGCAAAAGACAGGTGGAATCATCTCCATCCCGCCCTGCTCTTCCCATTTCTTGGTACAAGCTTTCGATGTTAGCAGGCATTTGAAAATGAGCGACAAGCCTTACGTCCGGATAATCCACTCCCATTCCAAAAGCGTTGGTGGCTGCCAAAATGCGAAGCTTACCCGTTTCATAATTCTTTTGAATTCGGTTTCTAGTCTCCGCGTCTAATCCCGCGTGGTAAAAACCCATTCCCGGAAATTCATCGCCTAGAGCCGCGACGATAGCTTCCGTTTGCGTTCGCTTCCCGCAATAGATAAGCACACGGCCTTCAGTGAACTGATGAAGGGCCACTCTTAAAAAGTTCATTTTCTCGTCATCTGAGTCAAATGCCTCGACCTGGTAATAGAGGTTTTTTCGATAAAACCCGTGAATATGCTTGTGCACTTCTCTAAGTTTAAGCTGACTAATAATGTCTTTTAGTACAGGTGGCGTTGCCGTCGCCGTAAGCGCTAGAATAGGAACATCCGGACGAACTTGCCGCAACAGATCTAACTTATAATAATCGGGTCTAAACTCCGGTCCCCATTGAGAAACACAATGAGACTCATCGACAGCAAAAAGAGAGATATTTTTGTCTTTGATCCAGCTAGCGAAGCCGGCTTTTTGAACCCGCTCCGGCGAGACATAGAGGATATAGTTACTGTGCTCTTTAACATCGGAAAAAACTTGCTGCTTTTCTTCGTACGTTTGCCCCGAGTGCAGGGCTCCGGCGGCAATTCCTAATTCCCGTAATCCTCTCACCTGGTCTTTCATCAACGCGATAAGAGGCGAAATAACGATCACGATTCCTGCTTTGGCCATCGCAGGAAGTTGGTAACAAAGCGACTTCCCTCCCCCTGTCGGCATGACCGCCATGGCATCGTTGCCCGCCAGGATCGAAGTCAGAATATCTAACTGGCCCTCTCGAAAAGAGCTTAGGTGGAATTTGTCGCTAAGAAGTTGGTGCAGTTCATTGGTGGAAATCTTTGAATTCACGGGGCCATTATGCAGGGGGGAGCCCCCGATGGCAAAGTATGTAGGGAGCATTCGTAAAGGAAATGGCCCAAGAATATCGACAGGTTTTAGAAACGCCGCGAAGGAGCTTTTACTCGATAATGCGGTGTGCTATACCGACTTTTCTTGCGGGAGGTAGTATTCGTTTTCCACGACTCATAGTAGCCACGCTTTGCGCTGTCCTTGCCGTTTCCACTACAAGCCACGCCATCACGCCCCGTATTTGTGGTACCGGCATCCTGTTAAACCTAATGGAACAGCACTTGAAACTCGAGGACCAGATCGCAAACGATCTCGGTCCCGGTGGGAAGGGATTTACTTACTTTAGTATCGATCCGCAGCTAGCCGTCTATTGGGCGAACGAATTAAGTGCGCTGCTTCCTCACCAAACTAGTCGAGGGTTCATCAAGCGGGCGACGGAAGGTGACCCGGTCGATATCAAGGTGGAAGCCCAGGAGTTCAAGACATCAAATTTATTGACCGGTGACGTTTTGCTTTCAGAAAGTTCCTCGCTACTGTCTGAGTTTTTTATGACGGCAGGGGCGTGGCAGCAGGGCCTGCTAAACCGCGCGCTAAACCATACCGGTCGCAACGAAAATGTCTTCTTAGATACGGCGGAAGTTAGAAAATTTGTACCTGGGAGTGTCGATAAGGAATACGATAGCGCTCAGCTAAATCCCGATCAAAATGTGGAGCTCACTCACACCGACTCGGGCTACTTCAGATGTGTGTGGTACCTACGAGGCTCAGGAATGTTCTTTAAGCCAGCAGAAAAAGCCCCTGAGGTTCAGGCCCATGAGTACTCTGTCGTCTGTTTTAGTGGAGTCGCGAGACAGTTCCGATTCTCGGATATTCGTCCCCTTCCCCACCGCTCTTCTACTCAAAATGGCTTCACCGTAGCCGGTGATAAAAAAGGGCGAGTGCTCGGTATATTTAATTACGAGTACGCCAAACCAAAACTATAACTTATACTTCTTCTCAAACCACCAAACTCCGCAAGGCAAACAGGAAGCGATAATAGCCGCCGCCAATTTCTTACCCGGCCATTTCTCGTCCATGCTCACCGTATAGGCAGTGTAGACGTAAGTAAGAAATAAAAGACCGTGAATCATTCCCACTACCCGAACAGGGAGTGGATTATGACCAATGTATTTGATAGGCATCGCTATCCCGAATAAACAAAGCAAAGAGATACCTTCGAGATTACCGATGGTCTTAAAAAACTTGTGGGAGGTAGTCGTATTTTCCATGGGCGTAGGATAGCCCACCGACGGTAAACCTTAAAGGCGAAATAGAAATCCAAGGAGTATTTCGATACCGCGCGTATGAAACTCATTTTGGGAGTCGATATTCTTAAGGCCAAAGGCATTGCGCACTTGAAATATCCCACTCCACTCCGGTCCCATGACGTATTCCAATCCTCCTCCGGCGTTTAACGTAACGTCGGTGTTAGAGAAACGGGAAATAAGGTCTACATTCACTAACCCCAAAACCTCGACGCTTCTATTAATAGCGATGGCAAAGGTAGGGGCTAAGGACAGAAAAAAAGCGAGGCGTTTGGGACCCAAGGGAATTTTATATTTTAAGGGAAGTAAAAACTCGATATAGTCGAGGCTCACCATTCCCGTAACATCCACTCCCGCAATTGAGGCCAGTGAAGTTTGCGCCCCTCTTTGGATATAGCGTATCTCAGGAGCAATAAAGCCGTGATCAAAGATTCCCTTTTCGAGAAATACGGAGAGGCTAAGCCCGGTACGTGTTCCTCCCGTAGAAGAAGGATTGGTGGCGCCGTAACCCAAATTCATGCCGGCCAGCATACCTACCTGATAGGAAGCCACTTTCGGTTTTAATGCTTTTGCGGTCACCTCGGAGGTGGAAGCCAGTTTTCTTCCACCTTTGGTAGCGTCTTCTTTCGCTTGCTTGGGGTGCGCAGACAAAAGAGTAGGAGACGTTTCTCCCGAAACGCTTGGGCAAAGTATAAGAAAAAGTACTGTGATGACGAAAGAGATGAGTCTTCGCAAGAAACCCTCCTAGCTTCTAGACCCGTAGCGGGTTCTTTCATTACAGCTGACAATCGGCAGAAAAAGCTGAAGCAAATGCGAAGAGATCGCCTTAATGTTTTGGGAGGCTAAAACAGGGCCAAAACGTCTAAATTTTGATCACAGCATGGGAATTTTCAAATTTCTGACTCGAGACCGTGTGAGGAGCTCTTCGCAAAGGTTGCCGCCGATGGGGAAAGGTATCACACTGATTCTCGCAGTAATGGATAGCGGAGAACAAAGATGAGAGTACCCCGACGATTGGTTGCAGTGGGGCTGACCGTAATGGGCCCGGGTTTTGGCCAGGTAGGATTTAATCGAATCCGCTCCGGTCTGTTTTTTTTCGCTGCGACTCTGGTGGGACTTCTAGCCCTTTTCCAGATCATTGCGATGGTATCGGGCAGCATCGGTTGGATGGCGTTGCTCCTGGGAATGCTAGCCATGATTGGCCTCAGGATCTGGGATAGTGTCCTTGCCTTCCGTGCGGCCAAAGAGATTGAGTCGGTTCCGGCGATGCTCCTAAATAAAAGGGTGGGGCTATTGGTTGGAATGTCGATCGTCGCCTGTCTAATCCTTTGGTCGGCTCGCGCCTGGTTGGTAGAGCCTTATGTCATCCCTTCGGCCTCCATGGCCCCTACGCTCCTTCCCAAGGATCGGATCTATGTTGCTAAACGCTTTCCGCTTCACGCTGATGCCCCATTAAAGCGCGGCTCGCTAGTGGTGTACCGTTCTCCCGAAGCGCCCCATCTGATTTAAGTCAAGTGGCTTACTGGCCTTCCCGGAGACTTGGTCGGTGCCGACAAT
>JBBQIT010000315.1:0-5475 GCA_038325205.1 Bdellovibrionota bacterium | reverse complement strand
ACGCCGATCTTATTTGCCTCTTCCAAGGTCCACTTCTCCTCGTTTAACAAGATGGCCCCTCCAGTAGTTTTTCTTCTGTTCTACAGGAGTGACATAATCGCTGAAACCAAAAGGGGTGACCTTATCCCTGTTACAGGACATCATTGCTCTGTTGGTTGACGTGATTTTGCCTGATCTTCAAGATAACGGATCGGCCTTCCGCGCGGTGAGATCTCCACAGAACTTCCCCTCGGCTCTCCCCGGCTCGAGCTACCACAGCGTGGTTAACATGCGCGCTTCAATCGCGGCAAAGTTATTGGAGTGGGATAAGCTGGGAATTCTCATCCACGGAGTCGACTCCGATTCTCTGCGGCGTCTCTTGTTGACCTATATGACCCAGGATTTTCAAAATCTGTCCTTATTAATCAAGACGATGCAACTTACGACACCGAACTCCCAAAATTCGAAGCTCGAAGCCGTGGTAGCGAATTTTCTTAAGACAAATCGTATTCAGCCGGGCGAAAGCATCGAGGATTGGGGATTAGCCGCTCTGGAGTATGCCCGCAGGAGAATGGCAACCCCTCAACCCCAACAACGTTGGGATTTCGACCTCATTGCAAACTTGGCGTCCCACGTTCGCGCGAACGAATCAAGTCCCAAAGCCACCCAACTATTGAGAGCTGCGATTTTGCTGATGGTAGAAGATTTGGTGAAAAATGGAGTGGAATACCAGCCGACCTGGGACGTTCAGTTGATCCTGCTTCAACGGGCTCAAGAGGTGGGTCTAGTTCAAAGTTTTTCGAACCTGTGCGCGGCTTTGATCACAGGCAAGGCATCTTTCCGTCTTGGGCCCAACTTGAATCACCCGACTTTCTTAGCCGATCCGCAAAACGACGCACTTCCGAATTCGTAAAAGAAGACTAGGATGCTAGAATAGCGCCCATGATTTTAGACGTCGTGTTCTTGTCGCGCCTTCAGTTTGCGCTGACCATCATGTTCCACTATCTCTTCCCGCCACTTACCATCGGAATGAGTATCGTTCTTGTCTATCTGGAAACGATGTACTTTTTCACCCGAGAGCAAGTTTACGAAACGGCCGCCAGGTTTTGGACTCAGCTATTTGCGGTCTCTTTTGCTGTTGGAGTGGCCACGGGAATTGTCATGGAGTTTCAATTTGGAACTAATTGGGCCATCTACTCCCGATTTGTAGGAGACGTCTTTGGATCAGCGCTTGCTGCCGAAGGTATCTTCGCTTTTTTCTTAGAATCCGGATTTTTGTCAGTATTGGTTTTCGGCTGGGACAAAGTCAGTGCGGGCTTTCACCTTTTCGCAACTATCATGGTAGCCATAGGATCTGTTTTCTCCGCAGTCTGGATCCTTATCGCCAACTCTTGGCAGCAAACTCCTGCCGGCCACCGCATTGTGCAGATGATGCGTGATGGGAAGCCTTGGTTCGTCGATGGTAAGCCAATCATGCGTGCTGAAGTCGTCGATTTCTGGGCGATGGTTTTTAACCCGTCCATGATCGACCGATTAGTCCATACTTTGATCGCGGCTTTTCTGATGGGTGCTTTCTTTGTGATGAGCATCAGTGCCTTTTATCTTTTAAAGAAGCGTCACGAAGAATTTGCCCGGCGCTCTTTCACAGGAGCTTTACTCTTAGCGACGATTTTCAGTCTGGCGCAGTTGGTTTCGGGCCACTCCAACGCTCGCATGGTTTCCAGAGAGCAACCCGCAAAGCTTGCCGCTTTCGAAGCCCACTATGTTTCGGGGCCAGCTGATCTCTATCTCTTTGGTTTGCCCACGCCCGACGGAAACAAAGTTAATTTTGGTGTGAAGATTCCTGGAGCGCTAAGCTTTCTCATTCACGGGAACCGCTCTGAATCGGTCATAGGGTTAGATCGCATTCATCCCCAAGATAGACCTTCTATTCTCATCTGCTTTTCCAGTTATCACTTGATGGTCGGCATCGGGATGTTCTTTATTTTTCTTACGTGTCTTGCGCTTTATTTTAGAATTCGTGGAAGCCTGTTCGAGAAGCGCTGGTTGCTTTGGATTTTCGTAGGCTCTGTGGTCCTAGCGGTCGCAGGGAATCAGCTAGGTTGGGTCTCGGCAGAAGCCGGAAGACAACCTTGGACGGTTTACCCTTCTCTCGTCAAAGATGCTTCCGGCCAACCGGTATTGGATAAGGACGGATTCCTCGTAGCCAAAGCGGATGAGGGTTTACGAACCAAAGATGCGGTGAGCGAAGTGGTTCATTCAGGACAAGTGGTCCGTTCCATCCTGATGTTCGGTGCTATCTATGCGTTGCTTGGCATTTTCTGGATCTACGTCTTAAATCACAAAATTGAGAAAGGTCCTCCGCCCTTTTCTTCGCCGCCTGACAGCGCAAGAAATCCTCTTTTGGCTACAGGGCCCACTCCGCGAAAGAGACTAAGTGAAGGAGACGAAAGCTAATGGACCTTCATGTCGTTTGGTTTGTCCTTCTAGGAGTCTTACTCGCCGGCTACGCGGTATTAGACGGATTCGATCTTGGAGTCGGCATTCTTCATCTTTTTGGGAAAGACGAAGACGAAAGACGAATCTTTCTTAACTCCATCGGTCCCATTTGGGATGGAAACGAAGTTTGGCTAGTTACTTTCGGGGGCGCGCTGTTTGCTGCTTTCCCGGAAGCCTATGCCACCATTCTTTCTGGATTCTACGACGCCGTGATGCTGCTGTTATTCGCTCTTGTTTTTCGCGCGGTCTCCATCGAATTTCGGGGGAAAGTCGTTTCCAAAAGCTGGAGAAAACTTTGGGATGTTGGCTTTGCACTATCAAGCATAGGCGCCACTCTGATCTTTGGAATGGGAATCGGAAACGGAATGAGAGGCATCCCGCTAAATGAGAGGGGGCTTTTCATCGGCTCGTTCTCTGATCTTCTCTCGCCCTACTCCGTTCTGTGTGGACTGCTTACCGTCGCTATGTTTGCGATGCACGGAGCGCTTTATCTGAATTTAAAAGTTCCGTTAGGTAAAATTCATGACCGAGTGACTGAGTGGGGCTGGCATACGTGGGGAGCGTTTCTCGTCCTCTATATTCTCACCACGGTTTACACTCTCATCTATCTTCCTCACACGATTCCGACTTTCGCAGCGCTTCCTCTGGGAATTGTGATCTCACTCAACGTTTGCGCCATCGCCAACATCCCTCGAT
This sequence comes from Bdellovibrionota bacterium, assembly GCA_038325205.1. GTDB lineage: Bacteria > Bdellovibrionota > FAC87 > UBA2466 > UBA2466 > JBBQIT01. The sequence goes on along the minus strand of JBBQIT010000315.1, from coordinate 2,301 downwards.
GTCTTTTTATGAAACGGCCTGGTCAGGCCTTTATCTCAAGTTCTCTAGCGATTGTCCTACTAGTCACTCTTTTTAGTTTGGCGCTCTGGCCAAATCTAATTACCGCAAGCAATGATCCCGCGAACAGTTTAACGATTTACCGAGCCGCTTCCAGTCCAGGTACTTTAAAGCGAATGTTTATCATCGCCCTTATCGGAATGCCTTTAGTCATCGCTTACACTAGCGTCGTCTATTGGACTTTCCGTCGTCGCGTCGATCTGAAAAAAGAAGGCTATTAACCTGATCCTTATATCTCGGTAGAGCTCTCCAGCAGTCTCCTGGATTGTGACGCGATGTGTCTGCAATGAATCTTTATTTTGAACCACTAACGACTCATAAAATATATGAGAACTTGACTAGCTGCATCACAGGGAGAGAAATGAGCGAAACTGTTCAGGAGGTCTGCGAATGCGATCGAATCCTTTTTCGTTGTTGCTACTTGCGATAACCATTCCCCTTTATGCGGCCGACAAAAATCCCAATGCAACCTTTGCTGCGGATGGGCCACTGTTGGCACAAAAACTCTACGTTGCTACGGGACAAGATTCCAGGCTTCCTGAGATTGGCCTCTCAAGTTTTACCATCTCGGTAGACTGTGAATCTAAAGCCAACGCGGAAGAGGCGATTAGAAAGGCTGAGACTGCCATACAGACCCTAGTCGAAGGGGCCATTACGGAATTAAAGTTGGGGCCCAAAAGTGAATTGCTCGACTATAAGTTTGAAAAGGTAGTTTCCCTAGATCAAGATCCCGTGTCACAGGTTTTTAATCCGGAGAGGAAAGTAAATGTTTGGAAGAATCGTTGCAAGCCGAAAGAAGAGTCGGACACGTTCATCCGCGCCGAAAAAGTAAATTATTCTAGCGAAGCATTTTCGGTTTGGTTCCCAAACAGCACCGACACCTCCCTTAATCGTCTGACCACCCTCGTTGGGGAAATAGAGGGACTTTCTGACGGATTCGTTAAGGTGGTCTGTAATTCGAAAAGCGGCAAGAACTACGACCTGTCTCTCACGAAAAGCAATTTGGCTGATGCCAGGGCTAAAGCAAAAGCGGCAGCTTTTAGAATGGCTGATAAAAAAAGAAAAGCTGACTTCGAACAGCAGCAGTACGGCGATTCCTTTGCGGGTCGGGTCACCTACGCAGATGGAATCCATGACAATCTCCCTCAGCCTTCATTTTACGAGAAGGATGGAAAGACGTGGGCCAAGGTCAAAGCAGATCGAACCTATGTTGTCTATTACGAGCAACGAAGCGATAAAAAGTCACCCGCGAATAATGAAATAACCAACCAGCAAGAATATACCGTGAAGGGAGTTGAAGCGGAGACAGATGAGGGTATCTCGGGAACGCTTGTCGTGACGGTTAAGCAAAAGTGCATAGCAACCGAGGGCAAAAATCCGGCGGACCAAGCGGCAAAAGTGATAGCTCCGAAAGGCGAAGAGATACAATCTGAATTGGAGGCTCTTAGCAAGGAGGCGACTCCGAACGACCAGCTCGATATTCAACCGGCCTTTGGATCACAGGAAGACCTGTTGGTTCCTTATACCCAATATGTCGATGGAAGGCAGGTCGAGTACTACTACGATCCGTGTAGCTTAAAGAACTACGAGGAACCCACGAGACCCGACATTAAATCTTGGGTGGGAACTCAGGTCCTAAGTATCACCTCCGACCGGTTGAAAGTGTTGCAGAAAAGATTGGCCGAGCTACAAGACAAGTATAGAACCACGATAGATGATCCGGCCAAACTCACGGTCACGGCCGAGTTGAAAATCTTTGTGGAACGTGAAGCCTGGGAATCTCTTGATTCGAAACTAGCGCTGAATAGCGCTAAGAAACTAGAGAGCGACAGCGATTATACTTTAGACTGCAGTCGGTTTTCATTCGCCTGTGAGTCGCAAAATGCTTCCACTAACTATCTTCTCGAAGGACGGGCGTTCGCGGCGAGTGCTCCGCAAGGAGACTACTCTAATCTAAAGTCGGTGATCAAAGCTTCGGAACGCGGACGGGTAACCACAAGCATTACCTGTTCGATGCCTTATAAAGTCCAAAATATCCTTAAGAAGAAGGCGGACTAATAGCCATTGCTAATCGAGGAGGGCGGTACTTCGTACCGCCCTCTTTGCTTTTCATCCTCCCCTTTGGAACCTTTTGAGCTGGAATCTCCCTCAGAAAAGTGAGACGCAGTGAATAAGGTTTGAGCGCTGACGCGCCGGTTCGTCGGCGCTTTCTTGTCGTTGGTAGGCGGCTTGTCGGCCCCCGTT
>JBBQIT010000314.1:0-5486 GCA_038325205.1 Bdellovibrionota bacterium | reverse complement strand
AGATATATGGTCTAGCTTGTCTTTTGCGATGTCTAAGTTCTGACGGTGATACTGCCGTATCGCGGCTGAAGGAACATCAGAAGTAGTCCGGAAAGCTTCACCGATACGTCTAATCTTTCCATCTACTAGCTCGATAAGGCCTAATTCGCGCAGTCTTCTTAGAGCGCCGGCCGCTTCGGGAACTCCAATTCCCAATCGGCTAGCGATCCATCGAGGGTCCGCTTTGTGCTTTTTCGTTTCCGCCAGACTTAAAATGGCAAAGTGATACCAGTCGGCGATCACCCGAAACTCTTGCTCTTTAATCTCTTCCAGAGCCTGAAGCCGGTTCTCTTGAAGCTCCGGAATCGTTGCTTCAAGGAGCTGGCTTCTTTCCTTGGGAGAGTAGCTCAATCGTTCGGCGATCTTTGCCGCTGTCTTCCTCGTTAATGGCCTTCTTCCTGAGATGAGCTGTGAGAGCTGAGCCGGACTAATCGCTAGTTGCCTAGAAAAAGCGCGTAGCGAGTAGTTCGAGTTGCGAGCCTTTCGACTCTCAAACTCAGCTCTCAGGATAGATTGATAATTCAGCTCACTCATTTTCTTAGATAGCCATTTTCACGCCGACAATCGCTTGAAGCGTTGAAGTCGTAATGGAAGCTCCGGCTACAGGGTTTTTGATGATATTGAAAAAGCCATGCGAGTAACGAAGATCCGAGAAGATAGAGACTCCCGATCCTACCGAAGCTTCGACGCCCGCTCCAATGTCGGCGGCGAGATCGAAATCGTTGTACGGCAGCGCGACTCTGACTCGACCGCTGTTATCGCGGTTTCCACCGCCGGTTCCGGAAGCCGAAAGAATAGTCTCCTCACCGATGTTCACACCAAACTCAGGACCCGCATAGAAGTATGGTCGTACCGCCCCATCGGGATTGAGTTTCACTTTCGCTAACAACACCGCCGAAAGGTAATCGATACTGGAAGATCCCTTGTAGGCCGTTCCATAGGAAAGTCCGAATCCTTTTTGGGAGTAGTTGATCTCGGGTTGCAGATAGAAATACCGGCTAATCGCCTTTTCTCCGCGCACTCCGAACATCACTCCGGTTTTGGTTCCCGTTTCTAATCCGTTATTTTTAAAGGTCTGAGAGACGTAATCGCTGGAATTAGAGAAGCCAAAATTCACGCTTCCGTGTAAGCCAAGACTAAAGTCATCACTGCCTGATGCCACTGCTACGTTTGCTGCCACCAATCCAATCAACAACCACTGAGCTAACTTCATAAACAACTCCTTCGTTTGGGTTTTCGTTCAAAGAGGTAAATAACGCATTGTGAGAGAAGAGTGAATACCATTTCTGAAACACTGTTTCAAGAACTGAAACAACGCGCCGCGTAAGTCGCCATTATCGCTATATTTTCAATGTATTAAATTTTTAGAGGAGGATGCCCTAACGAGCGAAATAGTGGTCAAAACAGCTGATTGCCTTCTCGCGCTTCTTCCCGTGGTAGACCCCTACCGAGTAGCCCTGTTGTACTTCGTAGTCTGGATCTGAGGAAGCCACGGCCCTAACTCCAAAGCCTTCGATCGGGCCTTTGATGACATCATAACGGTCCAAAGCTTCGCTCGTAGCTTCAGCCGGAATCTCGCAACCCTCCAGAAGAGAGCGAGGACAACTGCTAGCAATCTTTTCGTTTAAACGACTCCATTGCAGATAGCTTTTGGAATCAGCGGCTATTATCCGATCGGAACTCCCCAATCCATTGAGCAGTGGCCGAAGGTATTTCCAATCATTGCGATCGCAGCGAAACGAAGACAAGTAAGAATCGCTGAACTCGACCGAAACCGGCATGCAGGCGGTCAGTACCGATAACGAAATCAGAATTAAAGACGTTCGCATGAGGGTCAAATAGCCCAAGCCGGAAAAAAGCGCCATCTCTTTGGGAACAAACTTCCTGAAATTTGAGGCAATCATGTGCCCGCGTCGATCACTCTGAAGAGGCGTTCGATGTCTTGCGAGTTATTGTAAATGTGAGCGGAAATTCTGATGGAGCTCCCTCGGGCGCTGACATAGATCTTTTCCTGTGCCAGGCGGGCGGCGATCTCTTTCACGCTACCCTTCATGCGTAACCCAATAAGATGAGCGGCGTGCTTGCCTTGGGGAACAGGTTCGATATCCCGTTTGATAGCTTCTTTTCCAACGAGCTCAGTGAGTTCTCGGGCTGTCGATTCAATATTCGAAATTCCCCAGCTCAAAAGTTTTTGGAGGGCAGCGTTCAGCATGGGAACATTTAAAAAATTACTTCGTTCGCCCACGTCATAGCGACGGGCACCGATCTGATATTCCGCCTGATAGTCGCAAAGTTTGGAAAAATCTTCGCTGCCTTTGCGGTTCATCCAGTTGAATTCGAGGGGCGATCCCTGACGTCTCTTCGGGTGAGCGTAAAGAAAGCCCAACCCATTCGGGCCCAAAAGCCATTTGTATCCGACGGTCAATAAGAAGTCGGGCTGAAGGTCTTTCACATCGAAGGGCATCGCCCCAACGGCTTGGCTAGCATCAATGACGAACCCGGCCCCAACAGATCGTGCCTTTTCTCCGACTTTCTTTAAATCGACCAAGCTTCCATTGGTCCAATGACAGGGCTCCAAAGCCACAATTGCCGTCTTCTCATCGATGCGGCTTAGAAACGACTCCGTCCACTCATACTCTTTGGGGAAAGGGACGATTTCCACTTCGGCGCCTTTGGCCTTGGCCAACTCCCACCACACCAAATAGTTCGAAGGAAACTGCCCTTCCATGACGAGAATCTTCTGTCCCGCCTTCACGGGCAGATTTGTGGCGGCCACCGCTGCGCCGTAACTTACGGCCGGAATTAGCGCCACCCCGTCCGAATCGCCATTGATGAGTTGTGCAAATAGCGTCCGCGATAGCTCGACGTCTTTGAAAAATTTCTCTGGATGAATGTCCCAAGGTTTCGACCTCGTCGCCATTCCCGCTTCGGCAGCCCGGCGGACGTCTCTTAAAAGAGGAGAAAGGTAAGCACAGTTTAAGTACGTAATATCGTCTGGCATCTCAAACGAGCTTCGCTCGAAAAGTTTGGTCATGATGAAGATTTAGTATCAGAAAAAGGCAGAGGGCGCTATCCAGGTCCCTCGACCTGCGGTCTAAAGGGATAGCGCCCCTGATGGTAAGATTACAGTTGTAAAGCGAGCTAAACCTTTCGGCGTTGCCCCCTTCGTATTACGAGGAAACCGGCCTTGGCGTCGTCACTACCTCCGCAAGGAGTGGCGGGCTTTAAAGGAAGTTTACCTTTAAGACCAGTGAAGAAATCTATTTCAAAACTCTGTTTCAATTCGTTCATCCTTACTCAAAAACTCTTGCCCCCAACCCATGTCCCAAGTTCCCAAATCCCCAACTCTTGTCCAACCCATCCCAAGTTCCCAAGTTCCCAAGTTCCCAATTTCCCCAACTCAACCCCTACCGCTGAATACTTGCCCCCAACCCATGTCTCCCAATTTCGCCAGCCCCCCGGCCGGCTCCCATTTCCCCCAACCAACTCCCAACCCAAAAACTTCCCCCAACCCGAAGAAGTTAGATTCGACTTCCACCCCCCAGTTTCCGTCGTCTCTTGTTAAGTATCTAAAGCAAAGGTGATGCCATGATGCGTAAGGCTAAAAGTGCGTAGTTCGCGGTCTCAGTCCGGCACCCATGTAAAAAAGTGGAGACACTATGAGTCTAGGTCGGAAAGGAATTCAGACCAGTGGTCAGCTACTGGCCACGCACGAAAGCGCGGAATTCTTCCGCGAAAGGGGAATCAACGGCGGCTGAGGTGATGTTGTCGTGGCCGTAACCCGGAATGGCCGTCATCGACTTATTGGAACCAGGGTATTCCTGGAGAAGTTTGCGACCGAGGTCGATGGGAACGACCTGATCTAGAGTTCCATGAAGAATATGCAAAGGAAGGCTGGTTCCTGTGAGCAACTTTTGGACTTCGTACTTATCCTGATGAAGCCATTTCATCGCAAACCAAACGTAATGCCGTTTGGCCACTTCGGTGGCTGAGGTGAAAGGAGCGATTAGGGCCAACCGATCAACCCCCTGCCCTTTGGCCTTAGACGCCAAGTAAACAGCGACGGCTCCGCCCAGACTTTCCCCCAACAGAGTTACCGGGACTTTCCAGCGTTTGACCGCCTCGGCCCAACAAAACTCTGCTGTCGCATAAACGGTTCCCTCGGTGGCAGCCCCGGTCTTGGCCCCATATCCCGGATACTCGGGAAGAAGGAGTAGGACATCACTTTCAGGAACTAGCTCGGAGAACCAGGTCCGGTCCAAGGCTTCGCCTGCGGAGCCGTGGAAGAGCATAATGGCCCGTTTTGGCCTTTCGCAGGGGCGAAAGTACCCCAGGAACGCCCCTTGTTCGGTTAGCCAAGGGCGGAAAATTCCGTTTCCGTTCCCCTCGGTATCGCGGTGGGTGGGGAAATACTGAAGACGTCGCTGCGTAAGATAAAAGTACAGAAGCGCGCCTAAATAGCACAGTCCCGCCGCGATCGACACGACGAGCACCAGCTTCAACATCATTCCTCCCAGTTCGAAAAAACAAAAGCCAAACGAAGGGTAGAAGATACTTTTTCATGGGCCACAAGACAAGACCGCTTGGTAAGTAATTTGCATCTCTTTTTCAGTAGGTGATCCGTCTTCGCCTTTGGCTACGCCGGACGGGTCGAAGGGGGTCTCTATGCGCGAAGAAGTAATAAAGCATCAACAAGTAATCCACAAATACTTGGGCCGATATGGAACGATCGCGGCCAATGAAGCTCCGGAGCTCGAGCAGGCCTATAGAGAGATGAGGTCAATTCAAAATAAGTGTTTTCATCAATTCCTGCGGGCGCAGCTGTTTACTTCTGACGGGCTGGTGTGCGAATCCTGCGGAGTCGTCAAATCCCTTTCCGCCGAAGATGGTGACGCCGAAGCGGAACTAAAGCGGGCTTAGCTGGCCTTCGCCGATGAGGACCTCGAGGAGTCGTTTCCAACGTTCTCCTTCGGGACTTGGCGAGAGTGGAGCTTTCCCAGTCGCCGGATATAAATCGAGAAACAGGTCGCCCGCTCGACCATCAAATCCCGCGAAAATAGAGAAGGGATCGTCGGCAATACTGACGTTGGGATCGTACACGTCGCCTACCAAACCTTGCCTCGTTCGAAAACGGGCGACGTGAGCCGTATCCTCGGCGTGGGTATATGGCCTTGGACTGACTTCGGAAGTACGAAGCCCGCTCATGGCCACTTCAAATCTCGCCAGAATCCTCTTAATAGGGGCATGATCGGGAGCTACTTCCATTCCGATGTGGAAAGAAAAAGTATCCCTCTCGAATCCACCATTGATGCGAACGGCTTGGTCGACTCCCGGATAGATTTCCGTCGCCGGCAACGTCACCTTATATAGGCCACCATCCGTAGTCCGTGTTTCTTTGCGAGATCGCTTGCCATCCCAGTCCATCCAACGGGCCACCAGAAGAAACT
>JBBQIT010000313.1:0-5490 GCA_038325205.1 Bdellovibrionota bacterium | reverse complement strand
GCAGTAGCGTTATTTATCTGAACGACTTCAGAATTTGAAATTTTTGAAATCACCATGAGTTCACCAGCCCCCGGAAATAAAGTGCCGATGGGAGTCGATTTGTCGCTAGTTTCAACTACTAGCCCTCCAGGGAGCGGCTGATTCAATTTTGCCGGCGGCAATGGCTCCCTAACGATTACGTAAAGGAGATCATTTCCTATAGATGCTGCGCCAGAAACATCCTTATCGGGATCGACAAAATATCCAGTCCCTTGGGTATCAAACGTGTTTGTGCCTATCTTCAGGCGGAACGAAAGATTTTGGTAACTACGGGTACCTTCCAATTTATTTTTTAAAAGAAGGGCAACCGTATGCATCTCGCTAGCGAGCCTTACTTTCTGGCTATCAGTGGCCAAATTTTTCTGGACCTGAATGAAGACGCTCATCGCGTAATAGGCGATGAGACAACTGAGAGTGATACCGACCATCAGTTGAATTAAGCTAACTCCCTTTTCGCCCCGAAGCGCATTCATGATTAGATAATATCAGATCGTAAACACAAAAAATTTTTGGGACTAAGTCTTCCGTGGCTAGGGAGCCGCGACAAAGACGACCAATTTGTTCTGGGTTGTGGTTCCGTCCGGCTTTCTGATCTGAAGTTGCATGTAGTTAGTACCCACGTCAGCCGCTTTCGGAGTTCCGAATACCACTCCAGAAGCCGTAATACTCAACCAACTAGGTCCTGAAACGATGCTAAAAGTATTGGTCGCGCCCGTAGTAAATAGGAGAGCCGCCACGTTCACTTTCAAAGCTCGATCGGCTTGCGCGTGCAGCGTAACCGTCTGCGCCACATCACATTTGATCACGGATATCTCCACCCGAGTTACCGCTCCTACTTCGCCGGAGAGAACACCAACGGCAAAGGAAGCCTTGCCAATATCGCTCGGTAAAGGTGCTCCGCTCAATTTCCCTTCCTCAAAATTCAGCCACGTGGGCAAATCGTTACCAATTTGGAATTTTAGGCCGGGTACAGATCCAAAGATGTACCGATTCAAATCACTTGAATATTTCGAGCCCGCACAAGCATTTTCCAGAATAATGGGGTCGCTTACCCATCCGAACGGTGGGTTGATGGGCCCCGCAAAGCCGACGTCCTTTAGAATCTGAAGGTACTCAACACCGCTAAAGGAGTTTACCTTGGCCGATGATATTATTGAAGTGAGGTAACGCGCGTTGACTGATGTGGTTTGTCCTAAATGAAGTGCTTCTCCATAGACGATTTCATGAAGAATGAGACCGGCGGCGGAATCTGCATCCAAAGCATTCCAGAGTAGTTTATTGATCAAGTAGAGTTTGTCTTCCGGAAATTGTGGCTGACGCTGAACGGCCAACTGCTGAAAAGTACATCCCGCGGGAATGGGCACAAAGCCATAGTCGTTCGTATCGGGGAGAATGGCCGAATCAATAAAGCGAGTATTTGCTAAGAACTGATCGGCTTGTTCTAAATATTTTTGGGCCCGGGCCGGATCTAGACGACTAAGGCGGTTCAAAGCATAGTGAACCTTGTCCATCATAGTTAGATTTCCGGGACCGAAGTCATAATCGATCTCTCGCAATACTTTTGCCTCGTAGAAATCCAACAATCTGATGGAATCGATAGAAGGGCTGCCATTGAAACTGCAAGTGACGACAATTCCCCCATTTCCTTTCTCGTTACCCGCAACCGCACTCCCCTGAAGCATAAGTATTCCCAAAGCGACGAAGGCCGCCCAAAACCTTAGTTTCATGTTATCTCCTTGGTCACTGGAACCAGTTGAATATTTAAGTTGTAAACTTCGGAACGAACTCCCGACTCGAGAAGGCCTGATAGATCTCTTCTAAATTTTCTAATGAGCTCTTTAGCTTTCGGAATTTGCGAAACATTGATCGCCATAGTGATGGAGCTGATGTCGCGAGACTGTAGCGGCGCCTGCTCAATCGCTTGAATCGCTTGTTCCAAGCCCTCGCGGTGCGATTGTTTGAGCGCGGTCGAGGGAACGTCTTGGGAAGTCGTGAGCGCAGCGAGCGTGCGATATCCGACGCCACTTTTCTCGATAAGTCCCAATCTCTCTAAAAGATCTAAGGACGCCGTGATTTCGCTCGGAATTAATCCCAAACGCCGCGCGAGCCAATGGACATCGAACTGGCAATCCGTCGTCTCTAAGAGACTGATAAGTGCATAGTGATGCCATTCAGCAATCAGAGCGAATCTATCCTCCGATAGCTCAACGTATGTCGCGTCGCGATCTCCGGAAGCGAGCCGCAAAAAAAGATCTTTCTCGACCGGGGAGAAGGCGAGTCTATCCGCAATTCGTTGGGCCGTTTTTAAACTTAATGGGCGCTTGCCCCGAATAATTTCCCACAACGCACCGGGCGAAATTCCCACCAGTCTGGCAAAAGCGCGCAAAGAGTACTGCTGATTTCGATTTCGTCGTTCGTGATATTCACGGCGAATCCATTCCACCGGATTTTCCGGTAAACGTACTCCCGCTAAATGGGATACCGTGTCGACAGGCATTTTTGTTTTCGAAAAAAAAGTTAAGAGTGAACGAGAGGAAATTTCTCACGGAGTGATCAGAGAGTCCACGAATTTTGGATCAATCTGTTCCAAAAGAAATGGAACGGGCACCTTTTTAGGATTGGAGGAAGCTGATTTTGTCGGCGTTTTCTAAACGGTAGAACCAGCGCAATAGACGCACTGCTTTATCTTGGGTTTGGGGAGACGAGAGGTGCTGTTCGATTTTGAGCAGAAATTTTTTAGCGAAATCGCTAGCGGTAGCGTATCGGATTTTTTCTTCCGCGGTGAGATCTTCGCGAAAACGAAATTTTACAAAAAGTTGCTCAAAGAGGGATTCAAACCAAGCCTCTTGATCCGATTGGGTCCGAGGTTTAGCAAAGTAAGCTAAGACGAATTTGTCGATTTCACCGTGCAGCTCTAGCTCTAACTGCCGAACCGATCGGCCGTTCGAAGCGTGATGGAGCAGATAATGAAAATGGCTAATCTCTTCGGCAGCCACCGTGAAAGCTCCCATCTGTTCGCTCGACCAAGCTTCAGGATTTAGCCCTCGAAGCTTCGAAAGCGTCTCCCGAACCGGAGGGCTTAGAAAAATTCCTAAGCTCAACTCAGAGGCAGCTGTAGATTTCAGGTAAAGAGCGCCCGTCATCATCTCACTTGTCCCCCGTCCCGACCCAACACGAGATTGGGCCTTTACGTCCTTATCGAGCAAAAAGTCTTCTGCTCGATAAGGCAAATCGAGATTGTAGAGTCGCTTGATAGCGCGATCGATTTTTTTAATAACGTTATTCAAGCTAGTGTCTCGTTTTCGGATCAAACTTTACTGGGGTTTGAATCCCGTGTTCGGACAATAAGCCCTTTAAACGATCGCTTCCGGTGAGAAGCCATTTTTCGTAGACGCGAAGTAAGTCGGTGTTGCTTTGCAATCCCGCTCGGTCGCTAAGTTCCGAAAGGACTTCGGAGAAAAGTCTAAATTTTACCGATAGCTCTTTAAAAAGTCCTCGGGTCATATTGGTCATCTGCATATTGGCGAGTTGCCAGTAGGCTGTCCCACCCATGCCGAAGTAATAATCGATATCGATTAGCTTTCGATTCAAGCTATCCGGGAAAAATCCAGCCACCATTAGGCAGACATCGCCCAGGCGTCTCAACGCGACTCTTTTTTGTTCGGCATCCCCTTGAAGATATTCCCCATAGATTTCAGCGAGCACGTTGTTCTTCAGCTTGCCCTCTTCATCTTTGGCGAAGAACTCTTTGGATTCGGTATGTCGAACCATGAGATCCACAAGGTAATGGAAGGAGTCTTGCGCCGTGGAAAGCTGGTGCTTTTCCATTAAACGACGCAGTTCGTCCGAAAAAAACTCTCGGACATCGGATACGACCTCGGGGGCCACCTGAGCTTTACGATTCATTCATGTCCTCCAAAAAAGAAGAGAGACCTTAGAACGAGAAACTTCTGTGTATCTCAAGCTGTAATGACGGTGCTGCGTCGGAGGGGGCTACTGATCTTATGCTTCCCTATTTTAGCATTTTCCCCCATACCCTCTAGTACGCTATCGGCAGTTTTGCCGGTCTGTGGTAGTAAATGTTAACGCATCTGAGTTAACCCACTGAAACGCTTGATGATTAACGCCCAAGTCAAATTGACTCGGTGTAGCGGGTCCAATGGATTTATTTAAGTTTTTGATTTTATTGAATTTTGTTGTTTTGACGGCCGCTCACGCCGTGCGTGTCGTTACGCTCAACCCGCAAAGCACCGAACTCATGGTTCAGATGGGTAAAACTCGGGACCTGGTCGCTGGCTCGTCCTATCCCCTCCCTTCGAGCCCCTCCTTAGATCAGGTGGGGCCACTATTCATGCCCAGTATTGAACGGCTGGTGCGTTTCGCCCCCGACTGGGTGCTTTCGGATAGCTTCTTCACAAGCCCAACCTTTCTTGAAGGCCTATCCGCCCTGGGCATCCACCAACTTACTGTGCAAATCTCAGACCTAGATTCTTTACTCTCAGAGAGTCGTCGTATTTTGAGTTCCTTTTATGGCGAGACGGAAAATAAAGAGTTCGTTATCGCGAACCAATGTTTAGAAACGCTTCCCAAAAAGACAGCTGGGTTTACCTATTTGGCATTCGCTTGGTTAGACCCGCCCATTCTCTTTGGCGAAAAGGCCTATTTGACCGATCTTTTTCGCCGGATGGGTGGTGTGGCTCCTTCGCTCCCCCGAATCACTAGCCCCTATCCCCAAGTCTCCGAAGAATGGCTTCTCACTAAGAAAGTCGACGTCATTTACTATTTAGTGGAAGGCAACGAGCCAAGGCGTGAGGCCGTCGAAAAGTTTGTGCGACATTGGTGGCCGGAGGTTCAACCTAAGATCGTGGCCCTTCCTTCCGAAAAGTTTTCCCGACCGACTTTTACGCCTCTAAAGTATTGGTCAGAGCTTCACCCTACTGGGTCTTATAAAACCTCGGAGGCCTGTGAAAAGCTCTAATCACAACCCCCGTTTGCTAGTCGGGCTAATCTGCCTCGTTGTAGTCATCGCCATTTTCCCCTTTTTAGGTGCAGAAAAGATCGATTGGAGCGACATTTGGAATCCACACTCCGCATCTCATCGCATCTTTTTTGAGTTACGTTTACCTAGGCTATTTTTAACATTGCTCGCCGGCGCCGTGCTTGCGATTTTGGGGGGGACTTATCAAATTCTCTTCCACAACTCGTTAGCGGAGCCGTATGTCTTGGGAATCTCTTCCTCAGTAACTTTAGGAATCGGTGTTGCTGAAGTCTTTTTAAAAGTTCCTACCTACTCTGCCACTGCTGCCATTTTTGGATTGGGGTTCGGAGCTATCGCCACTTTGTTACTCATTGCTCTGGCTTTGTCTCGAGTGGGAGAAGATGCTGACCAGTTAGTTCTCTTTGGGATGGGATTAAATTTTGTTCTTTCTTCGACGCTCTTTCTGATGCTCT
>JBBQIT010000312.1:0-5493 GCA_038325205.1 Bdellovibrionota bacterium | reverse complement strand
CCCACGTAGACTTTTTTCCCTGAATAATCGATTCTCTTATTTGTCATCTAGACCTCCTTGTGATGATTGAGGTCTTTTTTACTACTTCCGCTTCGCGGCTAAAAGCCTCGGAGCGGAAGCACTTTCTACATAGCGACTTTTAGTACGCCCGTGAGCGCTCGTACTAAGAGGAAGCGGGGACCTTTCAGCACTGGGGTCTCAGTGAAAATCACCGAGAGATCTCAAATATCTTATCCAAATCGGAAGCATTGATTCAAATTTGACCTTACGTATTAAGTGTGATGGAAACTCCCTACGGAGGGGTCGTCATGAAATATCTTGCGCTATTTTCCCTGTTATTACCCAATCTCATTCACGCTTACACCGGCACGAACAACACCGAAGCGGTCGTCACCTTTTCCCATTGGGTGGAACTGGGAGACAAGACTGGAGTGCGAGACGCGGAGGCCGCGGTAGAAGAGCAGATTACCTATATCTTTGGGCCATTGAGTCTTGGCAAATACGTCGGATCCCCCAAGCTCGACGACTACAAATGGGAAAAACATATTACCCTCAAGCCTCGAAATGAAGACGGGATGATGATCGCGCACTATGACTATAAGGGAACTATGGCCCTTAAGATCTTCGCGGAGACCGAAGTCGAAGTTCCTCTGCCTAATAATCCATTTACGCTTTTTCAAACCTCAGAGAATGCCAAAGCTACGCTAATCGAAAAGAAAGAAATTCCCGAAAATTCGCTGAATCTTTGCACGGACGAGACCTATCAGAGCTACGGGGATTTTTGGTACTTCTGGAGCATAAAAAGACCGGGATGTTCAAAACTTTTGAAAAAGGGGAAGGACTACGAGCTTGCTACGCTCACCATTAAGCGCTTACCCAACATGGAAGTTAGTTACCCCCGTTACACCGAGCTCCCCGATGGGGATGGACATATCGAAGTCCTGATCGTGATGGGAAAGGACGTAGCTAGCCGAATCCGAAGTCCCGAAAATCGTAAAGGCCGGGCGGATGACTTGAACGCAGCCAACTATCGTGGAATCGTCAAAGGGCTAAAGGAGATGGGCTTCAAAGAACGGACTTGGACCAACACTGAGGTAAAGAAGATTGTGCGAGAGGCGCTGAGCCCTTATCCCTTTGTGCAGGAATTTGTCTATGAGTATGACAACGATCGTGCGAAGGATCTGAAAGTCGTGATGGTCTACAATAATGTGGATGTCGGGCATCAGAGTAACGGATTCTACTACTTCCTGGAGCATGGCTTGGAAAAGATGGCGGCGACGATCTACGACGGTCACTCCGGACTCGGCGGCAATATCGATTTCAAGTCGATGCGTGACTCTTTGAAAAAACGCATCCACTTCAACTTCCCAAAAAAGCGCTACCAGATCCTCTTCTTCAACAGTTGCACGTCATACGCCTACTACAATCTCGAGTTCTTCGCTAAAAAGATAATCGAGGGTTCACGCGATACGCTCGGGCATCGCTACCTCAATGTGCTAGCCACAGCATTGGAAACGCCGTTTGAGGGCGGTATCGAAACGGATCTCGCTCTCGTTAAAGCCATCCATTCTTGGGCGGACAAAGGGCATTGGACGAGCTGGCAAACGCTCGCCAAGAAGATGGAGAACGAGAATCTCATCGGCATCAACGGAGACGAAGATAATCCTACGGCCCCGCCTCAGCCGAAGTAAGTACCTCTATCGGTATTTTCTGCAGCCTCACTAATCTTCGTCTCGAGCGGTCACTTGACGTTACGCGTAAAACGGACTTCACTCCTCCCCATCGAGGAGAGTGCCATGAAGATACTGTTGCTAGCCCTACTTTCGTTTTCGGCTATCGCCGATGATAACTTGGTTGATTCCATCGGAACTCCGAACTTCCATTTCATCGATAAACTGATCGACAATCGCGCTGACTTCCAAAGTGAGTTCTTTAAGCGAGTTCCGCTCTATTCACATGAACTAAAGATCGACGACACGTTAACTCGTGATTATTTCTTTCCCACTCAATACGATGACGTCACCACGATGACCGCCATGTTCGCCTGTTCTTATGAAAAAGCTAAGGCTCTCATGCCAGATCCTTCGATGCTTCCTCTCGATCTCGAATTTGGCCGAAGTGTCGTAATCGTGACCTCCTTCCGATACAATAAAGTGATTGGAATCCCCGCCTACAATGAAGTGGCGGTCTCGATTCCTATTGGGATTGGCAAGAAACCAAAGATTACAGATTTCCCTAAGTTTTCAGACGGAAGCACGGATGGCCTTGGCTTCTACGTGGCTTCGATGCCGGTCACCTCCCTCGAAAATCAAATTCGAGGAACTCATCTTTGGGGACTTCCCAAAGTGGTTCAAGAGATCGATCTTTTGGTGGATAAGGAGAAAGACCGTTACACGACTGTGGTCAAACAGGAGGATGGCACCGAGTACCTTCGCGTCGTGGTACCCACCGTGGGAACTTCCCTTGATGTCGACGAAAAGACGAACCTTTACTCAATCCTTGCGGGAAAGGTCGTAAAATCCGAGTCCCACACGAAGGGATCTTTCGTAGTCATGTCCTCACTGCCCGATGGTTGGGCGACGATTGCGTTAGGGAATTCGCCCTCAGCCCAGTTATTGAGAAACCTCCAAATTGCCGATCCCACGCCAATGTCAGTCAGGTTTGGACGCCACGTCTCGAGTACGTTCGATCTGCCGAAGGCGCAGGCCGTCGGAGCCGCTTCTCCCTGAGGAATGAACGCTCAGGTGAATTCTCAGATCCCCAAACTTAGCATCCGGGAGATCGTCTCTAGCGACGCCTCCTTCATAAACCAGTACTGGGCCGATAACACCCAAGCAGACCTTGATCGCATGGGCGAGCCTTCTCGCCCAGACCCACAGGGAAATATTGAGTTCATCAACTGGCTTTGTGCCACACGTCCTGCTCCCAAAGAGGCTGAGGAAGCGATCCTTATTTGGATGTGCGACCACAAGGCCATCGGATACTCTACGCTTAAACAAATCTCCTTCGGCAATGAAGCCCAGATACATTTACACCTATGGGAAACATCACTTCGCGGAAAGGGATTGGGGCCAATCCTATGCTGCCTTTCTGCACAGACCTTCATTTATAACTTCAAGCTTAAGCATCTTTACTGCCAGCCAAAATTTGATAATCCCATGCCAAATGGGATGCTAAAAAAAATAGGATTTCCTCTGACGGGGACGGTAGAATCACCCCATCCCCGAAATGGTTCGGTCGTTCGACAAAATCGGTATGAAATTACTGAAAGCATACTACAGACGTTTCTTAGTAACTCTGACTTTTAGACAGACGGAGCATTCTCAATGAGCGCCATAGATGAAATCAAAATTCTTGAAGGCCGATTAGTTGAAGCAGAGCTGGTGCCAGACGCCGAGTCCTTTTCCCAGATACTTTCTGACGACGCCATCCTTGACGGGGAACGAGCCAAGACGAAGATAGTAGCAGCCCATCAACCGGGGAAGGGACCGAAATTTACCAAAGTTGAAATGAGTGGTTTTCAATTTGTCGATCATGGGCACGCTGTTGTCGTGACGTGCAAGGGAGCTTACGAGGGACCTCAATGGTCGGGAAGCTTGAGTTTTATGCGAGTCTGGTTGCGAACTAAAAACGGCTGGCAAATTATCGCTGGTTCTACAAAGTAAACTTTCGGATGCTCCCTCCACAAGCTTTACCTTAAGAGTCAGAAAAGCTACCTCCACTGAGAACGGAGGTAACTGTGAGAAGACTGAAACTCTTAGCAAGCAATCTTATCAATCTGATTCCCAAGAGGCCAGGCCCTCCCAATGCGGAGGTCGAGCGTCGCTATGAACTTTTGCGGCAATGGCGAAATGATCTAGCCCGAGAGATTGGCTTTCGTCCGTTTAGAATATTTAGCAACCAAACTCTGAGAGACATCGCAGCAGCTCGTCCCACTGACAGCAAGGGGCTCTTGCAGATTAAGGGGGTCGGCCCCATAAAACTTTCCCAGTATGGGCGAGCTATATTGGATACGCTCAAGCCTCGGCGCGATTGCCTTCCGGAAAATTCATGACTATGGATAGACTAAGGAAAAATTGAAATGCCTAGCAAAAAAATAAAAACGAAACCTCTATCACCTAAACAACTCACCCGCCGCGGGCTTCCTGCGAGTGTAGGGTTAGTGGAAGAGGTCCGAGATGAACTGAAGGCTGAAATAGGTGTATTTCGACATGAGGTTAAGGCCGAAATAGGTGCATTTCGACATGAGATTAAGGCCGAAATGCACTCGCTTCGCCACGAATTAAGGGGCGAAATCCAGCAAGTGCTTGTCATAGCGCATCGAACGCAGGCTATCGTTGAAGAGCAACGCTCGGAAAATAGAATCGTTTTAGACGGACTTAAGAACTTGGGAGAACGACAAGATAGAGTGGAAGAGGAGATTATCCTGAATCAAGATTTCCTGCGAACCCTACGTAAAGCTATGGCGAGCGCTACGTGATGGAAACTTTATCTCTCAGCTGTAAGTGCAAAAAAGTTCAAGGGACGGCGAGTCGTCTCAAGCCTGCCATGGGAAATCACATCGTCTGTTTGTGTGATGACTGTCAGGCCTATGCGCATTTTCTGAAACAGAAAGACTTAGTACTCGATAAGAATGGCGGTACCGAAATCTTTCAGATCACCCCTTCACAAATTTCCATTGCGCAAGGGGCCGACCAGATACGCTGTGTTCGTCTTCAAGAGAAAGGCCTCATGCGATGGTATGCGGGCTGCTGCAATACGCCCATCGCCAATTCCATGGCCTCTCCCAAAGTTCCCTTCGCTGGTCTTGTGCACAGTTTTGTAAGCGCTTCTGCACAAGCACAAGAGAAAGCCTGCGGCCCTGTTTTGGGCGGATTTCAAGGACGGTACGGCATAGGAAAGCTTCCACCGGGAACTTATCAAAAAGGACCTTTGAAATATCTTTTTCGCGCATTACGCATTGTCGCGATCGCATGGATGAAGGGACTCAATTCCCCCTCGCCTTTTTTTGATACCTCTGGAACTCCAGTCAGCGAGCCAAAAGTGCTCTCTACCCAAGAACGAGAGGCCCTTCGGCCCTACTGCGGACCGCATCCTACGAAATAGTTTTATTCGGCTATGATTGCAATGACCGTCCGTTTCATAATTCCCTCGTCTCGGAATAGGGCAACGACGAAAAATTAGTTAGGGAAATGGAGTTACCCAAAGAAAGAGAAGAACGTCTGGTTCAGGTAGTCTATGAAATCATCCAACGATATTATCGGCACTCGATCACCAAAAACGTGATCCAAGACTTTCTCAATAAGTCCGACCTTTAAACCGGCGGCGGATTGCGCTCCACAAATCCCCGCTGATGCCAGTACGGATAAGCAAGAGTCGTGGTGCTCGCTTTGTCCAAGACGGTCACTTGTTCTTTCGTAAGATTCCAACCGACGGCACCCAGGTTCTGTCGAAGCTGCTCATCAGTGCGAGCACCAACGATCACGTTGGCTA
>JBBQIT010000311.1:0-5515 GCA_038325205.1 Bdellovibrionota bacterium | reverse complement strand
CGCGGTCTCTTCAGCACAAAACATAATCAAATGCACCAATCTGGCAGGCCTTAACGTCAGTGACATTGTGCTCGAACCCATCGCTTCTGCGGAAGCCGTTCTTACGGAAGATGAAAAAGATTTAGGGGTCGCGCTTATCGATATCGGTGGCGGAACTACTGATGTTGCGCTTTTCGTGCGTGGCAGCGTCGTTCATACCGCCGTCATCCCCATGGGCGGCAACCACATCACTAATGATATTGCCGTGGGCCTAAGAACTTCGATTCAAGACGCGGAAGCCATTAAAGTCACATCGGGCTGTGCAATGTCGTCTCTTCTATCTAACGACAAAGCAATTGAAGTAATGGCCACGGGCGGTCGCAAACCGCGAGAGGTTTCGCAATCAGTATTATCCAAGATTATTGAACCTCGAGTGGAAGAAATTTTGACGCTAGTCGATCAAGAGATCACCAACAGCG
This sequence comes from Bdellovibrionota bacterium, assembly GCA_038325205.1. Classification (GTDB taxonomy): domain Bacteria; phylum Bdellovibrionota; class FAC87; order UBA2466; family UBA2466; genus JBBQIT01. Next base: position 5,057 of record JBBQIT010000311.1, on the reverse strand, counting down.
GATACAAACATATGTTGTCCGGTGGATTGGTGATTACCGGTGGCGCTTCCTTGCTAGATGGCATGGTCGAATTGGCCGAGTTCATGCTCGAGATGCCGGTTCGTCGAGGTCATCCACAAGGGGTGGGGGGATTGACTGATATCGTTAACTCTCCCATGTACGCGACGGCCGTCGGACTTTTGATTTACGGACAGAAACACAGTCACGACGTGCGCTTTAGAAGGCACGACCACAACATTTATTCCAAAGTCGTTACTCGGATGAGGAACTGGCTTGGAGACGTTTTCTAATGAAGCCCAGTAAAAAAGGTAAGCCTAAGGAGGTCACCATGTTCGAAATCGAAGAAAAAGACCAAGCTCAAGGAGCTCGGATTAAAGTCATTGGCGTCGGCGGCGGCGGAACTAACGCAGTAGCCACGATGATCTCTCTTGGCCTTACCGGAGTCGACTTTGTCGCGGCAAACACCGACAGTCAGGCGCTCAATAACAATCCGGCGCCAAACCATATTCAGCTGGGTTCGGAGCTTACCAAGGGCTTAGGGGCCGGAGCGAATCCTGAAGTCGGAAAGAAATCGGCTTTAGAAGATGCTTCCAGAATCGCCGAATCGCTCTACGGAGCCGACATGGTCTTCATCACCGCCGGAATGGGTGGTGGAACGGGAACCGGCGGAGCACCTGTCATTGCAAAGATTGCTAAAGAAGCCGGCGCTCTTACCGTCGGTGTCGTAACGAAGCCCTTCAACTTCGAAGGTAAAAAACGACGAAAGAATGCTGATAAAGGAATCAACGAGCTTAAAGAAGCGGTCGATACTTTGATCTGCATCCCGAATCAAAGACTACTTTATGTAGCAAACGAGACCACGACGATGCTCGATTGCTTCAAGAAAGCCGATGAGGTCCTGTACCAAGCGGTAAAAGGTATCTCGGACCTCATTAACATTCGCGGTCTTATCAATTTAGACTTCGCCGATGTGCGCACGGTAATGTGCAACAAAGGCTTAGCGCTCATGGGAACGGGAGTCGCTTCTGGCGAAAACAGAGCTATCGAAGCTGCCCGTAAAGCTATCTCTTCTCCTTTACTCGAAGACGTGTCCATCAATGGCGCTACCGGAATCATTATCAACATCACCGGCGGCCCTGATTTGACCCTTTTCGAAGTGAATGAAGCCTCTTCCTTGATTACTGAAGAAGCTCATGAAGAAGCGGAAATTATTTTCGGATCGGTCATCGACGACAATCTAAAAGACGAAGTACGGGTCACGGTGATTGCGACCGGATTCAATCCTCCCGTCGTAGCTGAAGTCAGCGACACCGCCATCGAAACCCTTGCTCCGGTAGCTCCAGTCATAAAGGAGATGCCAGCCATTGCGCAATCTACTGCCCCTATAGTAGAAACGGAGATGAATCCGACAGTGGCCAGCCCGGCAAAGCGGGAACCCATGCAACCGGATCTGAAATCGGCGCGTCAATTGGCGCGGGAGATCGGAAAACGGTTTTTTGAAACTGAGGAATATGACATTCCTACATTTCTCCGTCGACAACACGACTAGCTTTATAAAGGGATAGATAAATGAAAACTCGGTTTAGTCTCCTCCTCTCGGTCCTAGCAGCCTTAACGCTGACGTTAGGCTGTACACAATCTGGCGACATCAAGTCCGCTTTGGAAAAGCATCCAGAGTGGATCATCGATGTCTTGAAGAATAATCCTGAAAAGTTTGCTGATGCAATGCAGCAAATTCAACAGGCGGCTCAGAAATCTGCCCAGACGAAAGCCATGGCGCAGGAAAAAGAGCAGATGGAGGCCGAGTTCAAGAATCCGAAGTCGGCGGAAATCGCAGACTACCAGCCCATCTACGGAAATAAGAATGCTCCTATCACCGTCATTGAGTACTCGGACTTCCAATGTCCTTATTGCCAGCGCGGTTACAACACGGTGAAGGAAGTTCAGAAAAAGTACGGAGATCAGGTTCGCTTCATCTACAAGAACTTGCCTCTTCCTTTCCATCCGATGGCGATGCCTGCGGCAAAGCGGTTTGTAGCGATTTCGCTCCAAAGCGCCGAAAAAGCCTACAAGTATCACGACGAAGTTTTCGCTCACCAAGATCAAGTGGGAACGGGCGGCGAGAAATTCTTGGATGGCGTCGCGGCGAAGGTCGGCGTCAACATGGCGAAATATAAGAAAGACATCGAATCGGATGAAGTAAAAAAGCGCATTGCGGCCGATACGGCGGAAGCCCAGAAATTTGAGTTCTCGGGAACTCCCGGTTTCTTGGTTGCCGGGGTTAGTCTCAAGGGCGCCTACCCCATCGACTCTTTCTCGACCATCATCGATCGTAAGCTCGCTGACCTAAAAAATCGCGGCACTGCCGGCGACGATACGAAGAAGAACTAGTTCTAAGCCAATAAATATTTGAGGCCGGTGAGGTGCTACCTCACCGGTTTTTTTTTGCCCTAAAAAATCTGCGCTGAGGTAGGTTGCTTGCGTTTGAGAAAACTAGACTGTGATCTAGCCCAACACAAATTTTTGGATATCGGAAAAAAGATCGTTCGCAGGCTTTAGTCTGTCTCCGTACTCAAAAAAACCATGAATCATGCCGTCGTAGCGTTTAAGGGAAACCGAGTTACCGGCTTGCCCTAACTTATTTGCAAATCTTTCTCCATCATCCCGAACTACATCACAGGCCGCGGTGCCTATGAAAGTGGGCGGTTGGTTGGTGAAATTAGATTCGAATAAGGGTGAGATTTTGGGATCGTTAAAGGTTAAGACATTTTCCGGGAGATAATGATTTCGATACCACACAAGCTTTTCCTGAGTGAGTCCAAACCCAGCAGCAAACTCTTGGATCGAGTCGCCCGTTAGAGTCAGATCGAGCCAGGGATAGATAAGGATCTGGCCACGAGTGCGAAATATTTGTTTTTCGGTAGCATGGCGAACCACATTCGCAGCTAGATTGCCGCCGGCGCTATCACCCATGATGAAAATATCTGGGAGATAACTCTTCCCCACGTCTAATCCGGAAATGATGTGTTCGAACACCGCGATGGCATCTTCCAGTGCTGCGGGGTACTTGTGCTCGGGCGCCAGACGATATTCCGGTGCGACGATAATAGCCGGAATAAACGCCGCAAGTTTCTGAAGCGTAGTGGGGTAGTCCTGCATTCCCACTACGAATCCGCCCCCGTGAAAAAACAGGATCAAGGGAAACGGCCCGTCGCCGTCCGGAGAGTGGAGGTTCGCGGAGATATTTCCCATAGAGGTAGGAATGTGTAGGCTTCGTGTTCCCTTGGGGATTTCCGCAGCAGAGTTGCCACTTAACCCACGGGCAAAGGCAGGGGTCCAATCGGACAAGGGGGGAAGATTCTTCGAGGCCTTTTCGTCGAGAATTTTTTGTGCCTCGGGATCGGGTATGTCTTTCATCGACTTTCCTTCTATTTTCGTAGCCCCGCCCGATGAGCTTAGAACTAGCATAGGGACTGGCCGGTGTCCAAAGCTGGGCCTCTGTCCATCGCCGCCTGGGGGCCTCAAGACCTCACCGGTGGACACAATATGTTTTTCACGCATTGCTAACGTCAATCGAGCTTGTTAGTCGTGGGACAATAAGACGTATGTTTATGAGGAAGGCTTCGGGTCTTTCTCTCATTAGCGGAGGTTCTATGAATTCTAAATGGTTCGTGTTCGCGGCTGCTTCAGGGTTGCTCCTGAATGCTGGCCCAGTTCTGGCCGGCGAAATTACTATTCCAGAGCATCACAAGCAAGCGCTGCAGAGTCAGCAAAATCTTCAAAAAGCTCAGGCAGAAGGCATTGATGTGAAAGTGACTCATGCTGGGGTTGACGAGACACATCCAGTCGCCAGAGCTTTGAGTGCTACGGTGACGGAAGGAACTCAGTCTTCGCTACCGATGGGCATTGTCCGTCCTGATCCCAATACCTATTCTGCCATCTTGACCTGTTCGACTCAGAAACCCGATGCCAAGGGCCTCAATACCTATATTACTTGGGAAGGCAGAACGCAGCCTACGAAAGTGGCGCTGGGACCTGCAACCACGGGTCTAAAATACCTAAGCCAGTATAGAATCACTATCGCCCAGTCTAAACAGACGGGAGACAAGGTTGAGAGCGTGGGAAAACCACAATCCTATGAATTTCCTTTGGACGACGGGAAAAACTTAGAGAACCAAGTCTATTTCCGCTACTACGGTGGGGGAACTCAGCTAGAAGCGCTTAAAGACAACACCGTAAAAGATGATCCTTCTCCAGGTCTTGGCTACTCTCACTTCACCCTGCAGGATATCAGTCACTGGAATGCCAAGCTGGGCAACGTTGAAACTTCACAGAAACTTGATCTCTATTTGGGAAAGAAATTCTCAAAGTTTAATACTTGCCAGCAACCGAAGGGAAAAGAGTACCTGGTGTGCGAACCTGTCGACACCTACCGTTGCAGCCGAATTTACTACGCCTTCTAATCACGAAGTAAGAGGTCGAAAAGGAATCCATCCTTTTCGGCCTCTTTTTTTTCTCAGCTGGGAAGTCTATCTTCTAAAATCCGGTCTAGGTTCGTTTTTGTATCGAACGTCTAGTTCTTATCCGTGATTCCCCAGACTATTCGGGGAAGGGCATCTCGGAGTTCTGATGCTGAGCAGGCAAAGAAGATCATACTCGCCGACACGTATAGAAAAGTAATCGCAACAGCGAAAGCTTTGACGGAGCGGCTCTTTCGGTATGCTTCAAAATGTTGAGGAGCAAGTGTGGTCCTAAGCCAAATTCCATAGAGATAATTTACTACGACTCCCATTCCGTGAAGTAAACCGAACACCAGATAGGGCCAAGTGAATCCATGCCAAAGCCCCATCACTAAGAAAACCAAGAGAATAGACGCGGCAATGCAACGTATTTTCCGATCCGGACCAAAAGTATGGTGCAAAATTTCCGTGATGGGAGCCAGGCGATTTCCATGAATGAGACCACCCCCGGAGCGCCAGCGACGAGTCTTATTTTTCCCCTTCCAGTTGGTCAAGTTTTTTAGCTTTAATCTTCCGGTAAGTTTCCCCCTTAAGGTT
>JBBQIT010000310.1:0-5527 GCA_038325205.1 Bdellovibrionota bacterium | reverse complement strand
GTGTGAACAAAAGCGGTGGTTGGATTTTCACCATATAGTAAAAGTGTGTGATGGCGGATTGAATATGCCAGACAACCTCACCGTACTTTGCAGAAGCCGTCATTCATATCATCACTTCGAAGAAAAGAGCCTGCAGTCTGTCCAGCGAAATCAACAACAACCCCGCATTAGATCAATCATTCGATCATGAGACGTGTCGTCTTTAGGACTTCATTCTGAAAGGTCTCTCTCTCGCTCGCTGTAGTACAGGAATAGAGGGAGACGACACTTCCCAAATGATAGTTGCGAATGGCGCGAGCGCGTTCCCGGCGCTTTTGGGGCGAAACTTTTTTCCACTTGGGATCAGCATCGAGGACAGCAAGCAGTCTTGATTCCGCATAGTTTCTCATCGCAAGACTTAGTTTTCGGTAGCGGTCATCGAAAGAAGCGTAGTAAAGCGCTAGCTCGACGACTGAAGCATGTTCAGGCTCTCTTTCAAACCAATCGAAGGTCGCATTGACGATTCCTTTTAAAGTGTCGTCGGGAGTTACGGCATTCACGAGGCTTGCGACCGTGATCTCTTGGCCAACTTGTAACACATAATGGATGGTGGCTTCGATGAGAGCATCCACATTTTTAAAGTAGTGGGTGACCAGAGAGCGGGTGGATTTTATTTCTTTCGCAATGGAGAACAGCGAGGTCTCGTGAATCCCTTTGGTCGCAATGGAATGAATCGCCGCTTTGATAATAGACGTACGTCTAGCGTCGGATTTGGACTCCCGAAGCGCTCCGTGTTGGTTTACTAATCTTTCGTCGATAGTCTTTTTCAAAGGGATAGCTCTCTCGCTAAGGTCTCAGCTTTTTGCGACTCTAAACCTTGTCCCATCTTTCTCAGTAAGACCGAGCGGCGGGCATGGATAGGGGCGGCCAGCCAATAGGGATAGATGATGCGAAGTGATTCTAACTCAGTTAATTGAGATAGGGCAGTTTCTCTCGTTAGTAAGTCGATTGGCCCGAAGTGTTCATCCAATTCCGCCAATTTAGCTCGACCGAAAGCGTCGAGTGGCATGATACAACCGTCCAATTGTAGATTTGCCTGAATCATTCTCTTCTCGCCAGAGGCTTCAGGGAACTTTCCCGCCAGCGCGTACAAAAGTCCTAGATAGTATCGACGAAAGTCTGAGCTTGATCTAGGGTCCAATTTTTCCGGCGAGTAACGTTCGGTAGCTTCTAAACTCCGCAAAAAGTTAACAGCTGCTCCTGCATCACCAAGCCCCGTTTGGAGGTCATAGAATTGATCGATATCTCTTAAGAGCTGTCTTCGAAGCATGAAAGCGTCATCTTCGTAAGTAGCGGCGGATTGGTCGTTCCTAAACGCGGGGTCTGCTCCCCAATATTTGCTTAAGGGTTCCACGCGTGCTGCCATTCGAGGAAGGGTGGCACTGGCGAGGGGAACTCTAGGGGGAATTTTCGAGCGAGCACTCCACCAAGGGTCGTCGCTAGGAATATCGGCAAAGAGGGTGTGATTAATCTTTTGAAAATACATTTTCATCAGAGAAATCATATCGCGGGCGTGAAGCCTGCGCCCTTCTTCGAAAAAAGGAGTGGGTAACAAAGTAATTCCAATATGGTGGAAGAGGGGGGAATTGTGCGCCATGCCCTCGGCAAGAATGGTGTGATCAATCTTTTCTAAGAAATTGAGAACGCCGAGCCCGGTGCGGAACATCAGCATCAACACCGCAAGTCGGGTCTGCGGATTCAAGCTCGAGGAAGTATGATTTCTCCCGATCTCGATTCCCTTAGAATAGAGGGCTTCATATTGGTCGAAACCTGGTTTATCTCCGTTTTTTTGAAAGAAGGGGAGTCGCTGTCGATGGGATGACTTTTCAAGATCGTAAGTCACTGGCGTCGTGCTAACGAAACGCATTTGCCCGGCAAGTTGGTTCGATCCGGGAAGGCGGTATTGTATGGTCATAACATGGGCGCGATTTAATTTTCTGTCATCGCGTTTTAGGTTGCTGATGTCAGCTTCGGTAAACCCATGCTCTGACTGATATCCGCCATAGACGAAGTCATCGCCTTCCGCGATTTCGGAGTCCGTGGGCGTCACGACTGAAAGGAGGCTTACGACGGGCAAGGTAGTGCTTACCGACATCAAAACGATTTGGTCGGCGCACTCAAAACTAATGGGGACCTGCGCCACAACGTGGGCATAGCTGGGCCGGGTGAGTAGCACCAGAAAAACAATTATTAATTCAGCGAGTTGCAATCAATTCCCAATAGCCAAAGCCGTCAAAAGTTCGCCTCTTACTATCATTAAAGGCGAAATTTCCCTAGGTCCCCTCTCTCTATCGGCAAACGACACACAGAGTGTAAATAAAATTGACACTATGTTTGTTGCGCCGTTATGTGTATCCGAAATCAACCACTCTTCCCCTCGGGGGAGAAAGTATTGGGAGTACGGGTATGAAAAAAACAATGTTAACTTTTGCTCTAGTGTTCTGGGGCGCGCTCCATACGAGCCAGGCCCATGCGGACAAGCTTGCCGCTCCGACCTTTGTCTTCTGGGATGAAGTTGAAGTCGAACAAATGGCTGAAGAAAAAGCCAAAGATATCTCTCTGAAAATCCCTGAGAAACACGTGGCCCAAAGCCTAGCCTACTTGGGAATGTATCTCGTCGAACAGCTGATCGATAGCGGAGCCGTCGATCGTCAAGAAGAAGCGCCGAAGCTGATTCAGTATAGCAACATCCTTAATGAGTTTCGAACGGAAGCCATCAAGTTTGGAGACTTTCACTATAAGACCTTGGAAGCGAGTACCGCTGCCATCAAGGCCTACAAAGAACGCACTATGCTTTTGGGTTCTTTGATGAACCGCAGCGATTCTAGAGTTCTCGCTAAGAAGTTGTTGCGACTCGAAGTCGAATTGGAAAGCCGCAATAAGCAGTAAGAGAGAGGCGGCGAAGCCTCCCCATGGGCTTCGCCGCCCTTCATTTTGAGTTTTCAGTGTAGGGAGGGCGCAGACATGAATTTACGTTTGGGACGGTTAGGATTTCTTCTTCTGTTTTTCACGGGTTTTTTTTCACTGGCTGTCGTTGCGGATGAAGTAGACGAGGGGCTAGAGATAGTTAAGGACCCTGTAGTGCTGTCAGCGGCAGAAGTTAAAGAGGTGACTAAAGATATTCCCGAGAAATATCGAGCGGGAGAGGTCATCGAATTTGTAGCCCATCATAAAGGCGAAGTGGGAACTGAGGCTTCCTTTGAGATTTTCGTAAATGGCGAGAGTCGAAGGATTGTGGGACTTAAAACAGAGCCCACACACTATTTCGTGATGGTAGCTTCGGCCGCCAAAATTCAGTTCGTTCATAGAACGGGAGCCCCTATCGCAATCCAAAATCTTTGGATTGGTGGCTGGCTGTCGCCTCGCATGGTGAGGCTGGAAGAAGAAGTAAAGGGGGAGTCGCATATTCTGTTACCCGACAGACAGGTAGCCCTTTATTTAGGTTCTCTCGCTCGCCGCGTCCTCCAATATTTGGGGAATAGTCGTTCGATTCAGCGAGCGGTCGTAATTCCTGTACTCGCCCATATCGACAAAGCTTTTCAGACGCCTGTGATCGCGGCGAAGAAGTACGGCGATTTCTCTCAAAAGACTGTCGCGAGCTATCGGTCTGCTCTCTTGGCAATGGACGAGAAAGATCCTGCGGAAACGTTAAGGGCTCTTCTGGATACTCCGGCTACGTCACGATTGGCGCGACTACTTCTTGCGGTTCGCTATGAGTTGCAAGAGAGAACCTCGGTGGAATAGGCGGGACATCCTGTGGAGAAACGGACAATCTTGCTGCGACTATTACTGGTGCTTTTGTTTACCGGGTCGCCCGTCCAATCTGCTGTCCCCAATCACGCGAAGTTTGCCGGTATCATTCTCGAGGGAGCTAAACGAGTAAAGGTGCCCCAAGGGCAGGATGATTTCAGCCCCGGAGTGAGATCTAGCTTTCTTGCGTATATGATCGAATGGGCCGATCACGGGAATACTGAGTCCGCTCAACTACATTTGAAATACCTTCACCGTCACGAACGGCTCGACTTGGGTGAGGCAGACATCGAACACAACAGGAAAGTGCTCTCCCGTACGAAATGGTCGGTAGGATTAAGGTCTGTCGGATTAACCCCGCAGTTCACTTGCTCCTTCGTTGTGGCGATCGCTAGCATCTGTGTGTTTGTGCCTGTCTATATGAGACCCTACCTTGAACGGCGCATGAGGGGTTCGGAAACTGTGTATGTCGCGAAGCCGTCGGAAGCAACTCCTCCGGGGGTAGCAATTGCGGTAACCCCGCCGCCAGTCGTCGTTCCGATCTCATTTTCTCCGTCACAACCTCCAGAGCGGTCCTTGAAAGGCTACGAGGGCGACGTGGGTTCAATACTCACTCAAGAAGTAATCGACCTCTGTGAAAAGTTACTTCCCGAAGTGGATCAGAAATACTCAAGCGCTCTTGCTCGCCTTCAAATGACGGCCAAACAGACATTGATCGTCGTAGAAAGGCAAAGAGATCTCGATCAAAGGTCGCTAAATGCCCTTCTTACTCTTTCGGAGTCGATCTCCGCACTTTCACAGTTCGGAGATTATGCTGGAGGAGTTCCCGCTGTCAGTGAGTGGGCAGATCGTCTTCAAGACATTAAGTACGAGATCGGGGAAAGAACGATGGTAGAGGTTGGGCGTCCATGAGGCCAATCTATTTTTGGATAGTTCTGGCCTCCATCGCGGTTTCGTTGGGGTCAGTGAGGGCCGTCGGTGGCGAGAGCGAGAGCCGGGCTCGCATCGAGGATATTGTGAAAACCGCGGCCCGGAATGTGGCAGTCGGATTATCTGGGCATGAGCAGAACGCTAGTCTATCGGTCTATGTCTCAGCCTTTTTATATGAGTGGGCGGAGAATAAGAATTCAGAATTAGCCGATCGATATTTCAAGCAACTGCGCCAGGAAGAGGAAAGGGAGGAGGTAGGTTTCGAAGAAAGGTACAGAAACGGCAGAATTTTGACCCACGCGATGATGGAAATTCATGCGCTTCATTCGAAAGAGTGGCCACTATGGGGATGTGCCGTTGCCGTGGTTGGCGTGGTGAACGTGGCCTTGGCCGCCGCGATTGGGGCACAATAACTTTAAGAGATGGGAACATCGTGAAACCAACACTTCGTAAACTGCTGCTGCTAAATCTTTTTGTGATCTTATGGGCGAGTTTTGCGCAAGCTTCCGATTGGCCGGTATTCAAGAATTATGAAAAGGTAAAAGGCATTGTCCGAATGTCAGTTCACTATATCAAACAGGGAAGGGCGGTATTTGAGGATAATATTGCTCCTTGGACGTTTATGTCAGCGCATCTCTATGAGTGGGCGGATAATGGAAACTCTGAATTAGCGCGACATTATCTGGATCGTTTAGGCGAAGAAGAAAAGAGGTTCGGCGTCACGGATGAGGAAGCCGACTACAACCGTCATCGAATCGAGAGCGCCAAGGTTGCGATCGCTCAACTTTTGACTCCATGGTATGTGGGG
>JBBQIT010000309.1:0-5530 GCA_038325205.1 Bdellovibrionota bacterium | reverse complement strand
TCAAGTATCGCCCTTACCAATGCTCAACCTACCAAATAATTAGATCTCCCCATGAATGACGAGGACAGATTGTCGCTGAATAGAGTGCGTGTTTCTTTAGGAACTAAGGGAGTTGATTTCAGATCATAATCGTAAAGTACGACGGACTTCCCTTGCGTACTCTTCGTGCTCAACACGTACCGATGGTCGCCACTTACGGTCACGCTCTGTTTCCCGCAATCCGGGAGTTCCCCCTCATCCAGAATATCGCCTTCACCCAGCCTCCTGATAAACATTTCTCAATGGATAGATAGCGCTGAGATAACCTGCCAACGTCTGCCAAAATCGTTCTCCACCCACAATGCCATCGGTCGATCGTTTTGCTGGGCGGATTCGTGACTGAACACGCAAAACGTGATGAAATCTTCTCTCATCGCTTTGAGAGTCTTTCTCAAATAGTGACTGGAGATAGGTCCCATGGTTCGATTTGTAATTGCATTGGCGATCTGTTTCTTAGGCGCTTTTAATTTTGGGGCTGGTGATGGCGCCGAATTACAAAGAAACCGCAAAGAAGGGGCAGCTGTCACCAGCAAAATCGAAGCTATCGCTTCCCAAATGAACCTACGCGGCGAGGGTTACCATGAGCAATGTAAATCCCCCCTATTCCTCTGAAGCATGTCAGGAGTATCTGGTTACGGGTATTTCGCGAGGTCTGGGAAAGTCCATCGCGCTTACTCTTTTGTATCGAGGTTTTAGTGTGCTGGGAGTGGGGAGGCGACCGAGTTCCGTATTAATGGCGTTCCCACGGTTTCAATGGCGAGAAGTGGATCTTTCAGATTTTAAGCAGGTGGATCGCTTCGTTCAGAGTCTAAATTCCACCAATACGCCTCGTCATTTGATTCTAAACGCGGCGCTTATCCAGAGCGAGGTGGTGAACGGAATATTCGTACCCGAGGTTTTTACACAGGTGATGAACCTTAATTTTCATACGAATATCAGTATCCTCGTTCACGTTTTGCCCATCTATCGACTCCTGGGGCAGGCAAGCGTATGCGCGATCGCTTCGCAGTCGGTGGTGAGACCGATTGGAGTGGGAGGAGTCGCCTACGCTGCTTCCAAGTCGGCGCTTGCCTCCGCGATGGAGGCTTTTCGTTTGGATCCCCTCAATCGCCAGATCGGATTTACTACTGTCTTTCCGGCGGGAATGGACGAGGAGAGTCGATGGCCTCAAGTGATCAGTTACCGCGCGGCCGCGAAACGAGTGTTACGCGCGATAGATCGCGGGAAATCGCGAGTCTATATTCCCCGGTGGAAATATTGGTGCCTACGATTGTCGCGATTGATTCCGGATGCCTGCTTCTTGGCGCTCGCATCACTATTTCGAAGGCAAGAAGGTACGAAGGCTAGATAAATAGTTACGTTCGAGAGAGAACACTTCGAATTTCTCGTAACTGCCCTTTTGCGAGATTTAACACTTGTCCTAGATCGAATCCCAACAACAGATTGTGATCATTATGGGTTAACGTCGGGCAAGCGCGACAGGTGTCATTTTGTACTACATTGAGGATGGCCTGTTCAACTCCCACCGTTCTCCAACTTTTTGGTTTAAAGCTCCCGTCGGTGGTCAAAAAACACGGGTAAATATTTCCATCCGCTTCGACGGTAAAATTGGTGCGGCCGAAATAGCACGGAACGTGGTGTTTGCGATAGCTTGCGGGGATCTGCTTCTCTTCAATGTGATGATGCTCGCCATAGTCATACGGCCATTCGTACGCGGCTCGCAAAGCTGCGGAGGATGTGAAAATCGGGAATCCTTTTTTTTTAAATTCCAGAACTGCGTTTAGCGCCGTGCGAACTTCGAGGGGCGTCATTTGTAGATGTTTTGCTTGTTTGAGCGGTTTAAAAAGAATGCTGAATTGCAAATGGAGTTTATTTTCTTTAGCGAAATGGGCGAGGAACGAAACATCGTTCATCGACGAGCGAGTCAGGGTTGCTTGAATTCTGACAGGGATTCTATATTTTTTTGCCAATGCGATCGCCTGAGTCGTAGCCTCAAAGGTATTTTTGCCGCGATTGCCGTCGTTTCCTTCGCGATTTCCATCCAAGCTAAACGTCAGGTTGTCCACACTGCGAAGTGATTCTATTTTCTTCGCCAAGAAAGATCCGTTCGTCACCAAACTTACGCAAATGCCTTTTCGCTTAATGTATGAGCAAACTTCAGCGATATCGTCCCTGAGCAAAGCTTCTCCGCCGTGCACTGTGAGATAGCGGACACCGAGCCTGTGAAGCTCATCGACAATATGCAGGAGTTCTGCAGTGGTGTAATCGGTTTCCCTGCGATTGGGATAATCGCCGAAACAGTAGACACAGTTCCAATTGCAACGGTTGGTGACGACCAGCGTGGCAGCGATGGGATAATCTCGGCCACTTACTCTTTGGCGAATCAAGGCCCCCAAATAGCTCACGCGGCTTAAGAATCTTTTTAGCGTGTTGTTGCGATAGAGGGGAACGGAAAGGTCTGGGGTCCCTGCCAAGGGAAAGGCGGCGGTAGTCGATGCCATGGGTCTCCGATCTTCGGCGCTTGGAAGGCCCCTAATGATAACAAGATGAATTTAGGCGAGCAAGGAACGTGGTTATTGCGGTGCAGCGTAGCTGCTTTTTGTCTGTGAAAGCCTTGTTTTTGCAAAGAGTCTTAGAGACTTCACAGCAAAGAGTATGCCCGCCAAGATGAGTAAACACATGGTTCGTTCAGTATAGCGCGGCGAACCGGTTGAAAACCAGGAACACACCATGGCGTTGGTCATGACGAAAGTGAGCGCGTAGATAAAGTATATCTGTGGGGAATCCATCGACTGGCGTTTGTAGAAAGTAAAAGTCAGCGAGCTAATTCCCAAAATAAATGAAAGGGCCAAAAAGATTGTCTCGGAATAATCCCAAATGGCGATGGCTTTCGCGATGCGTTTGGTCTGTTGGCGGGCCCTTAGAAATTGCGCAGTCTCGTGAGGGAATCGTTTGTATACCCCTGCGGATTGCCCCTGACTCTGATCGGTCCACTCCCGGACAGAGTGTCTTACGAGTGACGCCATCAGAGCGCGGATTGCCGTGACCATAATCTTCTTCGGGTAAAACCGGAGAGCATCGAGCTCTATCCGCACTAATTCATCTCGGGCTGCGATCCACCCACCGACTCGATAGAGTGGGCCATCGTGGTTGGTCAGAAAATCCCAGTACCAGTAGCCTTCTTGGGAGATCTCTTTGGTGTACGGACAGAGAATGTAATTTTCTTGGGCACAATGCTCTTGGAGAAGCGGTGCTAAGATTCGATATTCAATGAGCTCGCCCATCAGAAAAGCTGGGCCTGGCAGCGCGACGGAACTCTTACGGTACAGGATTCGGTTGGTTCCCAGGACGATCAGAAGCGAGGCTCCTAAGAGAAGTGCCACGTGCCGAGCTCGCGGAAGCGAAAAGGGGCGCCTTCCGGTGGCTAGGAGGAGTCCTACTAGCAACAGGGTTCCGACCTCGGCCGCCAAAATGGAATAACTGCTAACGCAGCTACCAACAAAGACCAGATTCAAAAAAATGTTTTTGGGAAAACCTAAATCACGATGTCGAAGCAAAAGATAAGTGCTAAGGGCCAAACACGGACTTAGGAAATCGGGAAGAATAACCGCGATAGGCCATGCCAGGGAGGACCCGAGCGCCAGAGCACTCACCACCAGAAATCGTCCACCTCCTTTTAATGTAGTCTCTACCTCCAAAAAAATTTCTAAGATAAAAGAGACTAGGGCAGCTTGCGCAAAAACCACGGCCCACAGGGAGTGAAAGGGCCTTAGTCCGGCCAAGAGCAAGCCGTAGAAGAAAGGTCGGGATTGTTCAAAATAATGAAACGTAAAAGAAAACTCAATGTGAGAAAACGTGTCTCCGAACGTTAGTGGGTATCCGTTATGAATCGCTACGACGGAAAACATCAGGGCGCTTAAAAAGACCCTACCTAGGGTAGGCCCAAGTGACGATATTTTTTGATTCATCGATTTTAAATGGGAGTAGGAAGGCGAAGTGCGGTTCCCACTTATTCTCTCATAGCAGCCCCCCCTCCGACAGGGAAAGTTAGATTCGTCAGGCGAGACAACTAAGCCCCAATGGAGCCTATTAACCCGTTGAAGCTATTTGGGTAACTCAGAGCCTCAGCCCGCTGACAAATCCACTGCGCTGCGCCACAATCCTGATACTACGGGCATCGACTTGAAATTTGGTTTTTGGGGGTAACGAATGTTGAAGCACAGTTTGCGGTTCGCTGCACTTGTTCTGTTAAATTTGTGATAAGGCGATCACTCGTTCGCGGATGATATTGGATTGGCCGCGATCCTTTCAAACTCCTCGCAGCAGATTTCAGTAATTCCGTTACGACGGTGGACCCTTAACTACTTTGAATCCCATTAGGTCGAGAGTCGCCAGATGGTTCGAGAGTGCTGACGGCGCGACTAGATAGGCCGAAGCAAATCCATCGGACCAGCGCACCGAAACATACTGATACCCGAGCTTCATGAGACCACCCCAGCTCTGGTTTCCCAAAAAAGGCACTTCCTTGCGATCCTTCCATTTCAAAAACAGACTATTCGATTCGATCCAAAAGTCTTTCGGGCTCAAAATAGAAAAAAAATTGTCGTGTGGCCAATAGATGTCGAATTTCTGATGAAGTATCCAGTCTCCCCGATCGAAACGCTCAAAGGGAGAGGTCAGTTCCCGTACCGGGGGCAGTTTGACGATTTCGGGATTGGCTACTCCCAACGCATCCATTCCCTGGCGATCGGAGTAATAAAAAATAGTAGCAACTTCCGAAGTGGCGATGATTCCATCTTTGGGCAAGGATTCCTTGAAAAAGCGGCCTTGTTTGGCTAAAAACTCAACGCGCCTAAATGCGGGTTGAAGTAATACCTCGGCGCCATACCAGAAACTGCTGTTAAAAAGATTCACCAAAAATAGGAGTGCAAATACAAGACGGAACTTTCTCAGCGCCGGGAGCGCCGTTGCTCCTTTCCACTGGAGACTCTTGCCGATCAAAATCCCGACGAAAATGAAAGAGTATAGGACTAGTGGCAATAGGTAACGTGACCAACTCCTGAAGAACCAGTCCCCGCCGCTCGCGTAGTAAGGAACGATAAACAGAAACAAGACACCGAATAGTGTGAAAAATCGACCGAGCTCCACCGAAAAACGAAATTTATCGGCTAAATAGAGGAAGCGAGAAAGAATGAGGATGGCGAGCGACGCCAGAAAGAGAAGAGTGCAATGCCCCTCACTGAGGAATACCCCAGCCCCCAACTTAAGAGCTGCTACGCTCCCCACCCCAGTTTTCTTAAACTGAACGGGAATGGGAATGGCGCTGCCAAACTCGTGAATGCGGTAAACGGAAAGCAAGATCGAAGGCACGAGGGAGCTAATCCAAAGTAGGATTGTGTTTCGCCTTCTGGTCAGCAAAAGATCCCATAGGGCGAAAAGTAACAACAAGAAGATCCCCTCAAATCTAATCAAGGGAATGAGGGATACCAGG
>JBBQIT010000308.1:0-5560 GCA_038325205.1 Bdellovibrionota bacterium | reverse complement strand
ATAATTCCAATGTTGATCCGGTGAAAGCAGGGCAGGCGGAATTGGCGTCCGCTCCGGCTAAACCTACTCGCCAAGTCGAATTCACGACGCGCGGAACCAGTATCGCGGATGTCGTGACGAGCCTTAATGAAGTGGGAGCATCGCCAGATGATCTAGTCTTTTTAATTAAATCCCTCCAAGACACCGGCGCTTTAGTCGCCGAAGTCGAATTGAGATAAGAGGAGCCTATGAAAGTTACTAATCTTCCCCCGATGACGCCAGTCACCACAGCGAACACGGCTGAAACTAAGCCTCATGTAGATGAAAAAATCATGAAGGTTGCCAAGCAGTTCGAATCACTCTTTGTGAATCAACTTGTGGGTGAAATGCGAAAGACGGTCCATGGTGGGGGGCTTGTGCCTCAGAGTCAGGGCGAGAAGATTTATACGTCCATGTTGGACTATGAGTACTCCCAAAAGATTTCCGACGCAGGCACTCTGGGACTTTCTCGGTTGATATACGACAGTTTATTGCGCAAAAGCCGAGGGGAGTGATAAACTTGAGTTGTTTCCCAGCTTCCTTCAAAGCGCGCACTATCTGACTTCGCTTTCTAAGGCGCTTTAACTAGTCTTACTTCCAGGAGGTTGACCATGAAGGTCAATACCAACGCACCGCCAAGCACGAATACTACGGTAGACAAAGCCGGCGGAGCCCAAGCTCCTCATTCAGCTCCCAAAACGGGAGAGCCAAAACCTTCGGCAGCTGCCATCGGTTCTAGCTCACATGTCGAGATCTCGGATAAGGCTCGCCTAATGCAAAAGGCGGCTGAGGCCGTTAGACAGGCTCCTGAAGTGCGAAGTGACCGAGTCGCCGCTCTTAAAAAGAGCATCTCTGAGGGAACTTATCGAGTCGATAGCGAAGCGGTAGCAGACAAACTTGTCGACGAGCATCTTCAAAGCTTTTTCGGAAAAAATAGCCTTTAGTCCTTTTTAGCCGACCTGTCCGGCGTAGCCAATGGCGAAGCGGGAAGGATCTCGTGTTATCAAGCAGAGACTTTCTTCTCTGCTGCGCGGAATATGGCCCGTTCCTTCAACCTACTCATTTAAAGAACAACCTATGAACGATCCTATCTCTCATCTCTTTCACCTAAGCGACGAATGTACTCAGTTGGCTCAGGAACTCCATAAATGCTTTGATACGGAAAGAGTCGCTTTAATCCAATTTAAGACTGAGGAACTCCTCGAAGCCAATCGGTTGAAAGAAGAGTACCTAGCCCTGCTGATCGAAAAACGAGAAGAGCTTCGTTACTTTATTTCCCAAAATTTTCAAGAAGGGACGCCAGAGCCATGGCTAGCAGCACCCGAATTGAAGATGTGGCAATTAAAGCAAGAAGAATGGATTCAGACTTGGGACCGACTTCGCCGCACGTGCGAATCAAATCAGGAATTTTTGAAGCACAGTTTACGCAACCTAGATCTTTTGGCCGAAAATCTTACGCGTCTCTTTGGGCTACACAGCGTTTATTCTAACAAGGGCACTCGCGTTGAGAGAAAACCCCATGGCAACGTCGTCGAAGGGAGTTACTAGATGAGTATCGGTGATATTTTTGAAATCGGAAAACAGGGGCTAGCCGCTCAACGACAAGCTCTGCAAACCACTTCTAATAATATCGCTAACGCCAATACTCCCGGCTACACCCGTCAGCGTCCCGTCATTGAAGCGAGATCGCAAACTCAAACCGACGGTATCGTATTGGGCGGTGGAGTTAACGTTCCTCGCGTGATCCGAGTTCATGACACCTTTGTCGATCGACAGCTAGTAGACGAAGCCCGCAATTACGGTACGGCAAAGATCCGCTCCGAAGGGTTGGCTCACGTAGAAAGCATTCTTCACAAAAATGGCTTTGAGTTGGGTGAGCTTACCAATAAGTTCTTCAACTCCTATCGCGAGCTCTCGGCTAATCCCGAAGTCCCAGCCCTTAGAGCTCAGATTGCGGAGGCGGCGAGTTCGACGGCGCAAGGCTTTAATGGTTTAGCTGCCTCTTTGGACAATATGAAACGAGATCTCGATCTTCGTCTGGGGCAGACGGTCGAGGCCGTGAATACGCAGACCAAAGAGCTCGCCAGTCTTAACGTCCAAATTGAAAAGTTTGAGCTTCAAGGGATGGCTCCTAACGAGCTTTTAGATCGCCGAGATTCCGTAGTGAGAGATCTTTCTCAGAAGTTAGGCTATCAAGTGATCACGAATGACCAAGGGCACGTCAATTTCGGAGCTACTGGTATCGGAGCTTTGGTTAATTCGGGCGAGTCAAACGACATCGTCGTGATTCGCACCCCTGAAGAAGGGAAAAAGGCCGCGGGATCGCTTGATATCTTCGTAAAAGATGCTTTCGGGCTCCATAAGATCACGGGAACTTTTAAAGAAGGCGAAATCGCGGGCATGATTCAAGTCCGAGACGAAGTTGTTAACGATACCAAACGCCAATTAGACACCGCCGCTTTTGAATTTGCTGGAGCGGTAAACGAACTTCATCGTCAAGGATTTGGAGCGGACGGCAGCGACAAGAAAGACCTCTTTTCGAATCTGAAAACCGCTAAAGGGGCTTCGGAAGAGATCTGTTTGAACGACGATATCAAAAATAATTTTCAGGCGATTGCTGCGGCGGTGGAACCGGGGGCTTCAGGAGACAATCGGCTCGCGTTAAAGATAGCCGATCTTCAAAATGCGCAGTTGATGCCGGCTTTGGGTACCGAACTTGAGAATTCTCCGCGTACCTTTACGTTAAACGAATCGCTTAATTCTCTGGTGGGCGGAATCGCAAACCAAACCTCGCGTGAAAAGCAACTTTTTGAGCACCAAGAAGCCATCTTGGGGCAATTAGAAAATTACCGCCAATCGGTTTCTGGTGTCTCGCTTGAAGAAGAAGCGCTTCACATGATGCAACAGCAAGCGGTGTTCAACGCTTCGGCGAAGACCATGAAAATGGGCGACGAACTGTTACAAACCATTTTAAGCTTAAAGCCATAATAGAAGACCATGACGACAAGAATCTCCACCCAACAGGTTTATAGCTCCAGCCAACAGCACGTGGGTGAGGCCCGAGCGCGCGAAATTAGCTCGTCTGAAAAAGCTGCTTCAATGAAAGAAATTAACCGCCCGTCCGACAATCCCGTAGGGTGGGTGCGTGCGCAGTCGATTAAAGATGACTTGTCGCAACGAAATACGATTGCAAAAAATGCAGGCCTTGCGAACCACATGCTCACGGTAGGTGAGGGGGTATTAGCCCAGCTCCACGACAACGTGGATAGAGCGCATGAATTGGCCATTACGGCGTCGAGCACGACGAGTAGTTCGGAAGGCCGCAACCAGACCAGAGAAGCGCTCCTTGCCGAAGTAAAGACACTTTGCGATAGCTCTATTCGTGTTCTAAACACCCGCTATGCCGGTAAGACCCTCTTTTCGGGCTATCAAACCGATAAGCCTGCTTTCGATGTTTCAGGCAAGTATCTGGGTGATAGCGGCAAGTTTCAGATGGAGATCGGGAAAAATCTCGTGGTTCCGGTCAATATCGACGCCGAACAGGTGATTCAGGGCAAAGGGATTAGCGGGGGCGTCAATATCCCCGAAGTGTTAAGTCGTTTGGCCCATGGACTGGAGCATAACGATACCGACAGTATTCGAAGCACGTTAGACGAGCTATTGCGAGCCGGCGAACAGCTCTCTGTGGGGCGCACGGAGATCGGGGCTCGAATGAGCGAGATCGAACGTGCCGTGAACGCTCACGAAGATCAAAAAATTGAGAACCTCGACGACATTTCTAAGATCGAAGAGGTCGACGCCATCAAAGCGTTCAGCGATCTGACCCGGGATCAGACGGTGCTTCGAGCGGCGATCGCCACAACTCAGAAGATTTTAAATGACGATCCCATCAACGCTTTCTTCCGTAGTTAACTCGCTGAGTTAGCGAAGCCATCCAAATAAAAAAGCGCCGGTAACTATGTGAAATGTGCCGGCTTCCACAAATTTGATTATTTCTGTTAAGAACCCTCTCAGAATACCGATTAGTTTCTTGATGCTAGTCCTCACCCGCAAACTCGGCGAAAGTATTACGATAGACGACGATATCAAAATCGTTGTGGTGCAAATTAAGGGTCGTCAGGTTAGACTCGGAATTGAAGCACCGCGCGATACGAAGATTCATCGTGAAGAAGTCTATGCTGCTATCCAAGAGCAGAACAAAGCCGCCTCCGAATCCCAACCCGACCAAGTAAAAAAAGTTGCTAAGCTATTACGTCCCAGTTAACATCTATAGGGTAACCAGCCTTACTTCTTAGAGAAACTAGGAGACGATCCGATGATGGTCGAGACCACCCGCTTTGGAAGCATTTCCGTGGGCGAGAATGACATAGTAACTTTCCCGGAAGGGATGCTCGGCTTTTCGAAAATCCACCAGTATGTGGTTGTAGAAAGAGGCGATGACTCGCTATTTCTGTGGCTGCAAGCAGTGAAAAAACCGAGCGTGGCATTTCCTCTTCTCGAACCGCAAATCTTCGAAAGAAACTACAAAGTCGAATTAGAGGACGAGGATAGAAAGCTTTTGGAACTAGATACTCTAGTTCACGCCAAAGTTTTCGCGATAATCACCATTCCGAGTGATCCGACGAAGATGACGGCAAACCTAAAAGCTCCCATCGTCATTAATCTTAAAACGCGATTGGCGAAGCAGGTGATTCTGCACGATGCAGACTATCCAATTCGGAAATCGATCTTTGCCGATCTTCAGCACCACTGTGCGGCAAGCCAAAGAACGATCTTCCCGCAAGCGGATGCACCGGCTCCGACGTACCATGCGCTTCATATCTCTGAATAGTTGGTCAGCGAACAATCAGCCTAATAGAACTAGGGAAAGGAAAGTCCGATGGCTTTCCTTTTTTTATGTTTTACGAGGTTACGAAAGATAAGTTATACGACTAGCCGCTTTTCCTCCTCTTTAACCTATAAGGAAACCCCTTTATAATAGAAACCTTGATAGGCAATCCTCGAAATCAAACCCTCACGAACTTTCGCGCCTTCGCGTGGATCTCGCTACTGGGTACCCATCCACTGATGGCGAACACAGCGACTCTTTCAGAGTGTGGCAAGGCAGCCGCGGATGTGTCTTTGACCATCGAAAGACGTTTCGCTGAAATTGAGCCTTGGGCTCTGGTGCCACAGTTAAAACCCCACGAGAAAGAACTTCACTACAAATGCCCGATCATTCCCGTGCCGCTATCCGATGGGAAGACCTATGGAATCAAAATAGGGCGTGCGAACTCTGACCAGACGACAATCCTAGCTCTTTCCGAGGGAATGAAGACGGTAGCGACCTTTTCGTACAATATTAATGCCGACGGTTCGGAAATCTTTTTAGCCACGGCTAGGACGATGCCAAATTACCTCCGTCAGGGCGCTAATGAGAGCCTAGTTCGACTAGCAATGGCACTCAACCCCAACGTGCGGACGGCTCGGGGAAATCTAGCCGAACAGAATCTGCTTAATATCGCTAGCGCTCTGAGTGGTCGGCAAATTAAAGAACGGATAG
>JBBQIT010000307.1:0-5596 GCA_038325205.1 Bdellovibrionota bacterium | reverse complement strand
GTTTTCGGCGCAGTCCCTGCCTCGTCACGGAACTTTGCAGCAACGAGGGACTTCTTGGTTGTACATCCCTTCGATAAATTTCCAGGGTTTTGATTCCTTCACTTTCGTGGCCACCGATGGACAATCGCAATCCAATGTAGCGACCATTTCAATCCGAGTCGCTCCGGGTAGCCTTCCCCTTGCGCCACAGGGTTTGGTCGCTTGGGCGGGTGCCGGACAGGTCACGGTTTCCTGGCATCCCAGTGTGGGAGCTACCTCCTACAACATCTACTGGTCTACTTCTTCCGGGGTAACGATGAGCAATGGCTACCAAATTGTCGGAGTATCATCCCCCTATGTCCACACAGGCCTGCCTTTGGGTAATTACTATTACGTGGTTACGGCGGTTAATCAGTACGGGGAGAGCTTGATGACTTCATCGGAAATCGCCGTTCAGGTTAGTCAATAAGCTGACGTATCGTCGGTATATCCCCTAGAAATCGACGATTCTAACCATTTCCTAAATCTTCTCTAATCTAAACCGGACATCCGATCCCGATCATATAAGTATGTTTCTCGCCGACTTTCATGTTCATTCGAACTTTAGCGACGGGATAATGAACGTTCCCGACGTTATCGATCTTTACGGCACTCGCGGATTTGGCGCGATTGCTATCACTGACCATCTTTGTGAGAATCAAAGCCTCCTTGGGAAGGCGTCGGCGTATCTGGGATGCTCTTTAACGCCGGCGACGTTTCCCCTTTATTGGGAAATTCTTAAATCGGAAGCCGAACGAGCTTGGGATCAGTACCGGATGGTGGTGATTCCCGGTTTCGAACTGACCAAAAATTCTATTTCGAATCACCGCTCGGCTCATATTTTAGGTCTTGGAATTACACAATATATGTCCGCAAATGGAGATGTCGCTGACCTTGCCAAAGGAATTCGCGCCCAAGGCGGGCTCGCCATCGCGGCTCATCCGGTATGGACGAGACTTTACGAAAAGCAGACGTACCATATCTGGAGCCGCCGCGATGAACTGGTAGATGCCTTTGATGCGTGGGAAGTCGCTAGCGGAAGACACATTTTTGACGAAGTACAAAAGGCAAAGCTACCAAAAATTGCTTCTAGCGATCTTCATCGACCGAATCAGATAGACGCTTGGAAAACCGTTTTAGATTGTGAACGGCACCCGGAAGCTATTTTACGGGCGATTAAAAAGCAGCAGATCGACTTTCGCTACTATCAGGAGGTGACAGTCACCGATGCTTACCCTTCTTCTAAGCTCGGTTTGGGCAGGAGTATGGGCTCTCGCGCTAGGCCTTACGGTCTGGGGCACATGGCTCTCACTCCAGCAATTGCGTAAATCGCGGCTTTTCTCCCAAGTGGAGCCGCAGTTTTTTCCTATTTCCCTTTTGAAACCGCTGAAAGGCGTGGAAGAGGGGATGATGGAAAATCTCGAATCCTTTTTCCATCTTGATTACCCCAGCTACGAAATTCTTTTCTCCGTCGCGGATGCTTCCGATCCGGTACTCTCTTTACTAAGAAAACTGTTTTTGCTTTATCCTACCGTTCCCGCCTCAGTTATCGTTGGTGATGTCGATGTGGGGCCTAATCCAAAAGTGAACAATTTAGTTCGAAGCTATCAGATCGCTCAATTCGATTGGATCTTGATCAACGATAGCAACACTCGAGTCGATCCAGACTATCTACTTCGACTCAGGCGACACCTTCGTCCGGACGTTGGCGTTGTCACAGCAGTGGTCGCCGGAAGAAATCCTCTTGGCGTAGGAGGAAGATTAGAAGCTTCCTACTTAAATACCTTTTATGCACGCTGGACCCATATGGCACAGGCTTTAGGAAAACCATTCGTCATTGGGAAATCGATGTGCTTTAGAAAGTCGACGGCTGAAAGATTTGGAGGAATCCAAAATCTCTCTCATTATATTGCCGAAGACAATATGCTGGGACAAGCCGTTCAAAGATTAGGGCTTAAAGTCGTCGTAATGTACGAACCTATTAAACAACATATAGGGGCTTACCATTTCACCAAATTCTGGAGTCGACATCTTCGTTGGGGTCGCATTAGGAAATCTCAAGCTCCTTTCGCCTTTTTAATGGAACCTTTTGTGAATGGCCTTCCGGCGGGTGTTTTGGGAGCTTTTGCGTTTCATTGGGCCTTCGGAGTTTCCTTCTTTCTCTTCTTGGCCATTCATCTATTCATCTGGGCCATCTGCGATCTATTGATGCTTTCCCGCTTCGGGTCTACAATTAGTGGGAAAGTTATTTTCGCCTGGCTCCTCCGAGAAGTCCTCGCCTTTCCTTTGTGGCTCCACATGGCGTGTGGCAGCACCATACAATGGCGCGGTAATGATCTGAAGATCATGCCCGGGGGGTTAGTCATGAACCCAAACACGCTTTTAACCAAAGACAATCACCATGCGTTTTCTGTGGGGAGCCGCGACGAGCAGCCATCAAATCGAAGGCAACAACCGGCATAACGACTGGTGGAAGTGGGAAGCGGAAGGGCACATTGAAGGCAAAGTGCGTTCCGGGCTGGCCACTGATCATTGGGAACGTTACTCAGAGGATTTGAGACTCGCCGAAGCATACGGCATGGACAGCTACCGCTTCTCTATCGAATGGTCCCGAATCCAACCTAAAGCCGACGAGTGGGATGAATCGGCATTAGAATGGTATGTCGAGTTAGTTCGCGAGTGTGAGAAGCGCCATCTTGTCCCGATGGCGACGCTACACCATTTTACGCTCCCTCAATGGGTCGCCGATCAAGGTGGCCTATGCTGGGAAGAGTGGCCACAAAAATTCAAAAAATTTACTGAAAAGGTGGCGGAGAAACTGGGTTCGATTGTTCCCCTGTGGTGCACCGTCAATGAGCCAGTCACTTTAGCGATCGGCGCTTACGTCGGTGGCTTCATGCCTCCGGCCGAATTTGCACCTGCTAAAGTAGCGACGGCTTGTCGAAATCTTTTCCGCGCGCATCTACTTTCTTACGAGGTTCTCAACCGCTATCGCAATTCCCGTACCGGGGCATGGAAGGAAACTCCTTTTGCGGTGGGATTCGCGCACAACATGCTGGATTTTCGCCCGTCGAGGAAATGGCATCCGGTTGAATATTGGATGGCGAGTCTTTTTCGCAGACTTTACAACCGGGCTTGGCTCGACGCGGTAACAGGACAGTCGCAGCACTTTGGTGTTCGTGGACTCATCTCTTATGCTCCCCAGGTCGAAGAAGCTTTGGGAAAAGTGAGCACTGATTTTATCGGTGTGAACTACTACACCAAGTGTTACCTGCATTGGGGAAAGACTCCTAAGGACGGCTTTAGTTATGGAAAAATGGACTGGTTGCCTGTCGGAGTGAGTTTTGCGCGAACGCATAACAAAACTTCACAATTGGGTTGGGCGGTTCATCCCGCTGGACTTGGGAGAATGCTTCGGTTTGTAAAACGCTACGGACTTCCGGTCTATATCACTGAAAACGGAATTGCTGGCGAAGACGATTCACTCCGTAAGGAATATTTAAAGAGCCACATTAATGAAGTAGCCCATGCGATAAAAGGAGGGCTCGACGTTAGAGGCTATTACTATTGGTCTCTGATCGATAACTTTGAGTGGATTAAGGGTTTCGGTCCCAGGTTTGGACTAATTGAAATTGACTACGAAACCTTCGAAAGACGTCCCCGTCCTTCGGCTGACTATTTCCGTCGAATCATTAAAGCGCACGAAGGACATTCTCCTGATAGTGCGCGAATTAAGCAGGTCGGTTTGTAGTTTTAGACTATCTCAGGTTCTTGAACGATCCAGCTTAGTTTCGGCTTTCCATCCTCTAACTCAAGCTCCGCCCAACCGCCCTTTTTTAAATCAATGCTCGTTCCCAAAATTTCATAAAAGAAAGTGGGAATCCAATCTCCGTGAGTGCAAGCAATCACGATTTCGCTTTCGTGCTTCTTCCACTGATTAGCGAATTCTCTTACTTTTTTCACGAAGTCTTCCGGACTCTCATCGGGTCCAGCTTCATCCAGAAGGTCTGAAATAGTTAGCTTGGCATTTTTCTTTTCTGCGAGAGGTTCTACCGTTTCGATACAGCGAAGCTTTGGACTTGAGTAAATGACAGGCTTCACGTCGCCAAAGCGCTCTTCATAAAGACGGGTGACGCCTTTAGTCTGTTTGGTCCCTTTTTTACTGATGCCATTATCGCCGGAATGTCCCATCGGCTTATCACGGTGGGCGTGACGGACGATGACCAAGCGTTTTTTCTCGGCTTTATTTTTCGAGCGGGGTTCCTTTGTACTCATGTAGTGCTAACTCCCTGAAGAAGACTTGTGATCTGATGTTAGGCGACTCTTGACGAGAAACTCTCTTTTTCCAAGTCCCAGTGTGAGTCAACTCTCGCGCTTTTGCCGTATCCGCCAAGTAAGCAGGGATGACGACTTTCTCAAGATGCTCGTAAAGACGGGGATCTAAAATAGGAAAGGCTATCTCAAGGCGAGAGAAGAAGTTTCGCGGCATCCAATCGGCGCTCGACAGATACATGCGCTTAGCACTTTCAAAGTAATAGATCCGACTATGCTCTAAAAATCTATCGACGATACTGACTACTCGAATGTTCTCGCTCAGCCCTTTGACGCCAGGAATAAGGGAACAAGCTCCCCGAACGATCAGGTCGACTTGAACTCCGGCTTGAGAAGCGGCATACAAACTCTCAATGATTCCTTCATCCACCAGCGCATTTACTTTAGCGACGATGCGGGCTTTTTTCCCGGATCTAGCGGCTTCGGCTTCTGCTTCGATTAGCGTTTGAAGTTTGCGTGCGAGTTTTGTTGGCGCAATTACCAACTGTTTAAAGGTCTGAGGAATCTCGCCTTTGTATAACGAATCGAAAAAGTGACGGGCGTCAGCGCCAATCTCTGGGTGCGCTGTCAGAATCGCAAGGTCAGTATAAGCTCGGGCCGTAGCTGCGTTGTAATTTCCTGTCGATAAATGGGTATAAAGCTTCTTCTGGCCGTCCTCGTTTCGAGTGACCAAAGCCACTTTGGCGTGGACCTTTAAAGCTCCAAAGCCAAAAGCCACCTTCACCCCAGCCTTTTCCAGCTGTTCCGCAAGTCTAAGGTTGTTTAACTCATCAAAGCGCGCGCGCAATTCGATGACGACTCCCACCTTCTTCTCTTTGGCGGCTTCTTTAAGCGCGTCAATAATAGGGGAGAGTGCATCCATTCGATAAACGGTTTGCTCGATACTTTCGACAAGAGGATCTTGGCAGGCTGCTTGGATCCACCGCACATACGTATCGAATGAGTCGTAAGGGTGATGCAATAAAAAGTCGCGCTCTCGAATCTTCGCGAAGACATCTTGGGGTTGTCTAAAGGGCTCCGGGACTCTGGTTTGCAGAGGAGGATACGTTAGATCGCCTGAAGTATCCGCGGGTACGTTGTTCACCAGCGTCCACAATCCGTGGAGGTACATAGTCCCTGCGGCAGGTACCACTTGCTGAGAAAGCAATTTGAGCGAGGATCGGCATCGGTCCAAGAATTCAGGTTGTAGTCCGGAATATTGAAGGCGAATAGGGCGACCGCGTTCCCGGGTATTGAGTCGAGTCAT
>JBBQIT010000306.1:0-5604 GCA_038325205.1 Bdellovibrionota bacterium | reverse complement strand
ATCAATGAGTCTACGCGTCGGGTTGCATTGATCAAATTTTCCAGAGTGTAGACGAGACTAACGTTAACGCCGTATTTTTCTAGAGCGCTATAAATCTCTCGAATCTGTCGACGACAAGCGTAGGTTTCCCGCAGGCAATTTTCAAACACTTCAGGGGAAACGGCTTTATTTCGACTGGCCGTCACTAATTCAACGAGGACCGCATTCAATCGGATGAATGGCAGCAGATGCACTTCATCTAGTTTGGTTCGTCCGCGAATTTCTGACTGCGTTCCCAGAGAGCCGATCCTAAGTCCTAAAATGAGGAGAGAGTCGCGAATATCTCGGGTCCAGTGATCGAAAATATCCTCTCCTGGCTTCGCGTCAATTCTAAGTAAGTCGATCAGTTGCTTAACTAGAGTGGGCGGAATGTGCCGAACCCATACCGCATCATTCTCATCTTCAAAGATGCGAACAAAGAGCTCGGATAGTTCGTTTACATCGGAAGGCCGAGGTAAAATTCGGCTGAGTAGGATGTCGACAGCTTCAGCAATAAATCCGTGTTGCTGCCCGAGCCCTACCTGGCTAAAAAGGTTTAGCGCCGAAGTCTTTTCCACAATGGAATGAAAAATCGAGGCTACGCTAACTTTCCATTCCGGATTTCTATCTAGAAGGTGGAGCAAAAACTTAATGCGGACGTTGTGAAGTTGGCCGGTCCCAGTATCGAACTCGTGAGCATGGCTTGACGCCGTTCTTACCCACAGCATCAGCTTTTCAAGCCATTCCACTTGCTGAGAAAGAAGAACTTGCGTCCTCGCCGAACCCAAAAGCGTATAGAGCTGATCTCTCTCGTAGGCCGGACGCACGAGGTTTACGACTTTCTTAAACCCGCGACGAACTGTCTTAAGCATGGGGGTAGCTCCGAAGGAAACCGCATTGGAAACGAAAACGATGGCCTAATTTAACAGGTTGGGCACACAGCATCAAGCCGCCACGTGCTCTGCTTTAATTAAGGTATGGTTTGAATCCAACGAGTCAGCGTCGCCGCTCCGGCCGGACTGAAAATTGCCGCGTGTCCCCCGGGGAGATTGAGCGAAAGGATGCGGGCCGGGTCAGCCGGATCTCGCAAAATTTCGATCGCTTCCATCGAGGTCGTGGGAGCCACGAGAGCATCCCCCACTCCAACGGTAAAGAGGCAATTCGTTCGTCGGAGGAGCTTGTGAACCGAAGCTGGTGTTCCAAAATCCGTTCCCGGCGGCGGGGTTTGATCGACCCTCCCCACCCACTCGTCTCGCCACGTTCCGTCATTGCCAATTTGTTGGAGCGTCCAGTCTTCGTCCAGCATCCACTCGGGCATTGGAAGCGCACGCTGGGTGGCTAGCGGAAGCGTGCGATCGGTATATCCCGCCGAAAACGCAGCGCTAGATAACACGTAATTGAGCAAAGTAACGCCCGAAGAGGGCTTCTCAAACTCGGCTCTAAGTTTGGCTTCCGAACAAGTCGTAAGTAACTCGACATGGGCTAAAAGCTTTTGTTCCCAGCCTTGACCCCGTCCCAACATTTTCCAAAGACGGTTGATCAACTTTGGTTCCATAAAAAGACTAGAGAGCCGTGTGCGAAGCGCATCAAACCGCTCTGGAGCATCGGGGTGCTTATTAACCAACGAGTACTGGAGATCCAACTGAGACTGCCTTCGTTCTAAGTGCGCTTTGTAAGGATCTAAGAACGGAAGGGCGGAACTAGAGAACACCATTCCATTCGGCATTCTCGCAGAGGCTATCTCTAAATATTTCAGACCAATCTGACCGCCAAAACTTTGGTTGATCATGTAAAATCGCTCGCTAGCGGGGATGACGGCATTAATCACTTGGGCGTGATCTCGGGCCATGTCGTCAGAGTCAAAATACTTCGCAATCACTTCAGGCCGAAGCGAGGGATTGTCTAAATCCAAGGGAGCCGATAATCCATCGGTGCCCCTTTGATCAATGAGCAGTACTCTGACATGTCTTTCTAAGTTCAAGATGCGGTCCGGCGGCTCGATTTTTTCCGCACCACTCCTATCGTCGTAGTTAAACTCTAACGGTCTATAATTGTGGGAGCCTGCCCCAGGTCCCCCGTTGACCACGACCACAATTGGCTTTGAAGCGTCGTCTACAGAGCCACCCAGGGTAGGAATTAATCGGTAGAAGATATCAATCTTCATTCCGTCAGGACGATTGTAGTCCAGTGGAACCGTGACAAATCCACGACGCTCCACCGCATGCTTCGCCAAATCGCGATTTACCGTTTTGAAAGGGCTTTGAGTGGCTAGCTCGTAAGTGGCATTCTCCCAGACGATAGGTCCGCACCCGATTCCAAATCCCGGAACCGAGCTCAATCCGATCCAAAGTCCAAAAAGGGTGAAAATCAGTCGTCTCTGCCGCATAAATTACTCCTTGGGAGACGTCGTAGTAGCATAACTCATCTGAAAGTCACAACCCTTCTAGTGTCCAATTGCCACAACAGCATCGAGGAGAGCCCAGCTGCCAAGCTAAGCTCTTCGGCATCCTTCCTGCATAACCTCCCTGCAACACTTAGAAAGGTGAGGCTTATGTACGCTGGATATGGACCTTATGGACTCATTGGAATCTTGGTTTTAGTACTCGATATCATCGCTATCATCAGCGTTGTCGCCGGAAAAAGCTCCGTAGAACGTAAGCTTCTTTGGACGCTTGCTATTCTAATTCTTCCGTTTTTAGGAATGATTCTTTATTTTTTAATCGGCAAAAAGTCGACAGATGTGACAGTAGTCTAGGTAATGCTAAAACTTAAACGTCACCATCACATCCTTTTAGTCGCCCTGGTTATCTTTGTAGCCGCTTGGTTCATATGGACGATGGTCCTACTTCCTCGTTCGGAAGCTCCAAGTTTGCCAGTTCCGACAGGGGCAACCGTTCCCGCCCCCGCGACTAAATAGATCTCTCAAGAGTTCTTCAATGTTTCCAGTTCCGTCCAGCGAGCGTAGAGCCTGTCAACTTCAGCTTGGGCTGCGGCCATCGCCTCGTAAAGTTCACTAAGCTTTGCCGCGTTGCTTTGGTTGTCAGGAGAAGAAGCTTCACCCTGAAGCTTCAGCAATTTCGCTTCCGCTTTTTGGATGCCCCCTTCCATATTGGTAAGCTCGCGGGTCTCGTTGAACCCCAACTTCTTTTTAGGTTTGTCAGAGGTGCTGCTAGCCGAAGGCGCCGCGTTGGGTTTTTCTACGACAGGTTCACGACTTTGATTTTTGTGCCACGTTTCCCACTGGTCTAATCCTGCGAAGTCTATGATTTGTCCCGAGCCATTGGCAGGGAAAGCGTAGATTTCTTTGGCGACTTGATCCAAGAAGTAACGATCATGCGTCACTAAAAGAACGGCGCCATCAAATTCGGTTAAACAATCTTGCAATACGTCTAAGGTTTCCACATCGAGGTCATTGGTCGGTTCATCGAGTACCAAGACGTTAGCTTCGTGAAGCATCAGCATCGCAATGAGCACACGACTCTGTTCTCCTCCCGAAAGGCTTCGAATGGGCATGTCGATTTGCTCTTTGCGAAAGAGAAATCGGTCGAGATAGCCATGAATGTGAACTGGTTTTCCTCGATACATCACATTGTCGCCGTGAGGACAAACCGTCCGACGCAAAGTAAGTTGCGGATCCAAAGCTTCGCGATTTTGTTCGAAGTAAGAAACTTTCAAATGTTCCGAACGAATGATCTGACCCGAATCCGGCTCTTCAAGCCCCAATAGAGCGCGAATGAGAGTCGATTTCCCACAGCCGTTACTTCCTAGAAGTCCGATGCGGCTTCCAGGACCGACATAAAGATCGAGATTCTTGAATAAGACCCGATTGCCGTACTTCTTATTAATTTTTCGGGCTTCGATGAGTCGCTTAGGTTGCTTATCAGAAGACTGAAAGTCTAAGCGAGCGGACTTGGTGGTGTTGCGATAGGAAAGTTCGTCAACTTCATCCATTAAATCGTAGGCGGCGTTAATACGGGCCGTTTGCTTCGTGGTTCTGGCTTTAGGACCGCGGCGCAACCATTCCGTCTCTCTTCTTAATTTGTTCTTTAAAACGGTCTCTTCTCGTTGCTGCAACGACATCATCTCTTCTTTGCGATCGAGATAGGTCGCATAGTCCCCACGAACATTCAGCAATCCTTGAGGATTTCTTTTATCCAATTCCAAAATACGATTGGAGATGCGCTGAAGAAAAAGACGATCATGGGTGACCGTAATCGTAGCAAAGGTCGCGCGGGCTAGGAAATCTTCTAACCAAAGAATACTTTCGATATCAAGATGGTTGGTAGGTTCATCTAACAAAAGGAGTTCGGGTTCCTTGAGAAGCTCTCTCGCTAACGCCACACGCTTTCGCCAGCCTCCTGAGAGCGTGTCACATTTCTGGTTTGAGAACTGGGAAAGATCGAGCTTTGAAATGAGCTCCCCCGCCAACGCCATCGCTTCTCCGTGATCATCGTCACCGATGGCCCCGAAGATCGCTTCATCTACGGTCTCTTCTAAAGGAAGGGTCGGCGTCTGGGTGAGATAACCCGTCTTAAGTCCCCGTTGCATGGACAATTCGCCGTCGTCGACCGAGTGTTTCCCGGCCAAAATCGCTAAAAGCGTCGACTTTCCTGCTCCATTGGGTCCAATGAGGCCAATGCGTTCGCCCGATTCGACTACGAAGGTGAGCCCTTCGAAGAGGGGCCGCGAGCCAAACGTCTTTTTTATTCCCTTTGCACTGATTAAAATCGACACAGTTTCCTTATTTCCTATTCTAATATCTTTTGGATGAATCGCTTGGTGGCATAAAAGGCGCGCGCCGGAAAACGCTCCCCGGTAATCGGGCATTCGCTACTGAGTTTACCCGTTCCTGTGGGCCGAAGTTGGAGAAAGTCGTCCGACGTTCCTAAATTATGGTAGTTCGCCATCTCTCCATTGCAGACGGTGTGTCTGACGTCCTCCCAAAAGGCCCGAACGGCAGAGACTAGCTGAGGATCGGTAACGTCTATTGCGTTGACCAGTACCGTTGTTCATCGTGTAGGTGATTCATTGTAATAACCAACGATTAGCAGTAGAGAAAGTTTGTTCCACAAAGCTGAGGTTTCAAACGTTTCGTCTAAAATCTTTTTTGGATTCAAGCTCGTCACTTTTATGGTCTCTTTAGGAGTCCACTGATCTCCTCTCTGGAGAAGAACGGTCGATTTTAGTTCGAAATCTAGT
The DNA here is from genome assembly GCA_038325205.1 of Bdellovibrionota bacterium. Taxonomy (GTDB): domain Bacteria; phylum Bdellovibrionota; class FAC87; order UBA2466; family UBA2466; genus JBBQIT01. The sequence goes on along the minus strand of JBBQIT010000306.1, from coordinate 387 downwards.
CCATCTCTGCTTGGCGCGTTGCTGATAGGAAGGTCGGCGACTCGTTCGATGGTCTGCCCTACCCACCCCTTATTGCGCAAACCTGCTTTATAAACGGTGATGCCGTGAAGTTCAGCCAACTCGTACAAATTTTTTCCTGGCAATACGGAACGCAGCCGTTTTACGACAACTTCTGAGTTGGCTAAATTATGTGGCTGCGCATCAATTGACATCCTGCCTACCTTACCCGATGTTGCGAATAAATACAGCTCTGCTGCCGTCGCTTTCTTTGACACTCATTCTTTCGGGAGTACTTCAAAAGAATTTGGAGAGTCAGGGAAAGAGGGTTGAGGGTTAATCCTTAAGGATTGAGCTTTAAGGAAAAAAAAAGGGGATAGAACTTCCTTG
>JBBQIT010000305.1:0-5662 GCA_038325205.1 Bdellovibrionota bacterium | reverse complement strand
TCGCTACTACATTGATGTCCGCTCGCCGAAGTGTCTTCAGGACCCCCTGGAGTTCGCTTTCAAGCATGGCAAAATCTCCGTCAACGACCGCCTTGTCGTCACCCCCAACGAAGGCCGCCCAGGTATTCACACCCATCGCGTTACCCATTACCTGTCCGTGCATCTTGGTCGTTCGTCCCACTGTGATTTTGTAAACCCCGCTGGATAGTTTTCCCGCCACTCCGGTTATCTGTTCGATAACCTTGGGATCCAAATTAGTTTTTGCTGGGTCCATTGGCACTATAGGAAAGCTGCCCTTTCCACCTAAAGTCTCTTTCACTTTGGCATAGACCTTACCAACCGCTGTCGCGAGTTCCTCTTCATTTCCCATTCCTCCGATATGCATAAACATCACTTTTGGAGAATCCATGAAGAAGTGATTATGAAGTGCCGTAACTTCAAGTCCGTTTTCCAACGCAACGCTCATTACGGCGTTTACTTGATCCTCGAGGAGAACCGTATCGCCCATCATCATTGTGGTCTTGCCGTGCTTTGTAAAAGCGGCCCAGGAAGTGAGTCCCATGGGGGGAGTCATCGTTACGCCAGCGGTTGTTACACTGAGATCAGCACGCGGAAAGCTGACTTTGAAGACGCCTTCCTTTTCATCCAGTTGTCCCTTTAGACCCGTTAGCTCTTCAATCTTTTGGGTGTTGAGACCCCCGTTCGAGTGGGCAGGCGTGGTTATACCGTGGGCTGATATCGAAAACGATGCGACGAGAACAAATATCATGCTTTTCATGTTCAACTAATCTCCAAGCGTGCTATGTTACAGTCGTAACAATGGATATTCAATTGAACATTGTCAACGGTCTCCTATCCCAGGCGTAACCTCATGGCTAAGAAAGAAAGTAAAGACTGGCTCCTTCTAATGCATCAGCTCCCGCCTCAGCCGGATTCCTTTAGGGTTAAGGTATGGCGCTCGCTTCAGCGAATTGGAGCGATAAGCGTTAAGAACTCCGTCTACGTCCTTCCCAACAATGAGCTGGCGAGGGCTTCTCTGACAGCTCTGGTCCAGGAGATTCAGGCCGGCGGAGGGGAAGCGTTCTTGTGCGATGCGGTTTTCTTGGAAGGCGTCAATACGGCATCTCTCATCAAACAGTTCAACGAGGAAAGGGATATCGTCTACAAGAAGGTTATTGAAGATACAGAGCCGTTACTTTTTCTTTTCAAGGGAGCAACTTCCCCCTCGGCGGACAAATTGATGAAAATTGATCACTCGTTGGGGCGTTTGAGACGGCAACTCAACGAAGCCATTGCCGTTGATCATTTCGGTGCCAAGGCAAAGGGGCGGGCTGAGAGCCGTCTCGGCGAATTAGAGCGCAAAGTGGAAGCGACCAGGGAGGGGAAGAAGACGAAAACCTTACCCCACCTCTCAGTGAAGGATTATCAGCAAAGAGTTTGGATTACACGACGTAACCTCTTCGTGGATCGGCTGGCTAGCGCTTGGCTCATCAAGCGATTCATCGACAAGAATGCTACCTTTAAATTTATTGATCCTGATCGATATACGAAAAAGGGAAAAGAGGTTTCTTTCGATATGTTTGAAGCAGAATTCGGACACTTCGGTGACTGTTGTACATTTGAGACGCTGATCCACGTTTTCCGACTAAAGGATCTCGCTCTCATCCCTTTGGCAGAAATCATTCATGATATCGACCTCGATGATCAAAAGTACAATCACGAGGAAACCGCTGGTATCCGACGAATCATCAAGGGGCTTGCTGGTAGTGAAAAGGAAGATGAAAAACGGTTAGCGCGGGCATCGACTCTATTTGATGATCTTCATTCCACTTTCAGCTAGAGTCGCGTCGTCCCGCAGAACATTTTGCGGGACGCACTCCCTCGTAACTCGGGTATTCGTTTCCTTTTGATACTCAATCGAATAAATACTAAGGGGCTCTAGAACAGAGGATTAGTCAGGAGTTGGAATGTCGATCGAGGTCTTTAAAGAGTTACAAACTCTTGTCGGTGATTGGTCTGGCGAAACCCCATCAGGTCAGATCTTAAAAGTCGCCTACCGTCTTGTTGCAAACGAAACCGCACTCGTCGAAACGTGGGAATTGGCTCCAGGAAGAGAATCGCTTACGGTTTATCACATGGATGGCTCCGAACTGATCTCGACTCACTATTGTCCGTTGGGGAATCAGCCGCGATTGCGACTCCAACCCAGCATTGAAAAGAATAAATACCTATTTGAGTTTTTAGATGCGACAAACCTCGGAAACGCCGATTCGGCACACCAGCATAGATTCGAGCTTCGACTCATAGACAAGAACCGTTTTGAGCGGAGCGAGACCTATCTCGAGAAGGGCATTGAAGAATCCGAAGCGATCTCCTATTTACGTCGTTGCTAACAAACTTGGGTATTCGTTTCCTTTTGATACTCAAAGGAAGTGTCCCTTCTAATTCAACACCGGCTCTTCCCCTCCGCCATCCCTTTGTTATTCTTCGAAGTGATGAGGTTTTCCATCCTTAAAAACCAAGCGGTACCCACCTTCTTCGGCCTCGGCTCTTTTCATAACGAGATAGCGACCCGTTTTTTTGACCACGATCACGTTGTGCCAGGGACTGCCTGTGTACTCTTGACCCTCTCCCTCTAACAAATTGATTCCCAATTTTTCTGGGGTATCGGTTGAGTCCCTTATCGACAGTCGTATGTAGCCTTCCTCGTCTACCAGTTTTTTCGCGAGAAATTTATTGAGCGCATCGCTCCTTCTCATATCATCGATAGCTCTGTCTTTGTACAGCTGGTCTATCTTCTTATTGGAGAGTCCCACTAGGGCAGGATCACCAGGGGGAGTATCATCGCGAATGAAGCGAGCGAAAGCTTGGTAAAGGGCCAATCTTTTCGGATCGCTAAAACTCGCCCTGACTTCGTCGATTGACGGGGCATAGTCAGCTAGCAGTTTCTCTCGCGCCTCGGCCGGAGTTAGGCCTGGGAAATAGAAATTAAGATCATGAACTGTGAGCTGAGGACTTTGGATCATCGCCGAAAGACCCTTGCGATAGGAATCTACGTCCTTATCTGAGCTCCACCACGTTTCGCCGAACACTCGGCCGTCTGAAGCGATCACCATGTCGGTGGGATAGATTTCATTCATCGCATTGATGACCGCGGATAATCTAGACACTGCGATCTCCTCCGCTAGGTCGGGATCGGATCCTAAGGTCTTCTTCGCGTGATTAGGGGATTTCGCCGGAAAGCACGGGATGTACATTTTGATAGGCTTCCCGCTACGAATAGATTCGGCGAAGCGTGCGATGATGGCAGCCGAAACATATTTCTCGTTGGCACTATCGGGATCTATTTTTCTTAAATTGGTAAGCACGTAAAAGAGCTCCGTGGCCTTATCCTCAGGAGTTCGTGCGGCCATGGAGGGAAGACTTCGAAAGCAGGATTCGCTGGCTAACGTCTGCAAGAGCGAATCGACCCATTGCGTCGCGATCGCAGGCGAGCCCAGGAAAAAAAGTGTCAGGAAAAGGAAGGTGAGCTTTTTTGGGCGGAGATCCACACGGTACTTTTCGGAATAATGTGCAAATTCCTATAGATAAACTAGAGCCCAAAAAACCCGCCGTTCAATGAATGATTCGAACGAACGAACTTGGCTCACGCCTCTCTCCGATACAGCACTCGGTGAGGGGTACCGTTTCTTGTTTTAGGAATTGAGCTTGAACGTAATGCCCGACACGAGCGCCCCGAGCGTCGCACCCCAAACCAAATCGACCAGAGTTACGGGAATCGGCCAATCTTTGGTAACGGCAAGATTCGTAAGATCATAGGCCGCATAGGTAACGACGCCAAAGAAAGCGCCGTTTAACAAGACGGCAGATAAACTCTTGCGCTCGATACCCGGAACGATAACGAAGTAAACGAGCCCGGATACGAAGAGGAGGTAAAAAGTGATCGCGGCCGGCCAGAACACATTTTCCTTCAGCAAGGACCCGATCTGGGCACGATAAAATTTGCGAGCGATTAGCCCTAGCCAAAGCATGTCGAGTGCAAAGAATCCAACCAATGCAGTTAAATAAATTCGAAGTGTCATAGCTTAAATAGTAGACTGGCCGCATGCCGCAAGTCACCCACAGTCTCTTCGCCTTGCTCGCCGGGTTGACGGCGCTTTGGCTCTTCTCCCTCTATAAGAACGATGTCAGTATCGTGGATCGGTTTTGGGGCCTGTGCTTTGTTGCACTTCACACTTTCAACATCGCAACGACTGGCTGGGGAAATTCAAGGGCGCAGCTTGCCTGGATTCTGGTTACCCTTTGGGGAACACGCCTGAGCTGGCATATTCACCGTCGGAACCAAGGAAAACCGGAAGACTACCGCTACCAGAAGATGCGTGATCGTTGGGGCCCATCGTTTCGATTCACTAGTTTGTTCATCATTTTTTGGTTTCAAGGCATTCTCGCGTGGGTAATTGGGCTTCCTTTGTGGCTCACGACCCGTGAAGCTGGCCTTTGGTCCCTTTGGGATGGAGTGGGCGTGCTTCTTTGGTTAATCGGTTTTCTATGTGAAGCAGTCGGGGATTTCCAGCTGCAAAAGTTTAAGAGCAATCCCGCTAACCGAGGACGCGTGATGGACTCCGGTCTTTGGGCTTATACTCGCCACCCGAATTATTTTGGCGACGCCTGCCTTTGGTTTGGCTTTTTCTTTCTGGGAGTGGGCGCCGATCCGATTCGGGGATGGCTTTTCGCTTTTGCTCCCGTGTTGATGACTTTTTTTCTGGTTCGAGTTTCCGGCGTGGCGCTCTTGGAGCAATCGATGGCGCAAAGGCCGGGCTACGCCGAGTACCAGAAACGGACATCTGGCTTTATTCCCTGGCCTCCCAAGAGGTAGATGGCCTATGAGGCAGTGATGAATAAACTGGCCGAGGCAAACCTTCGCTTGGGCTTGCTTCTTCCAAGCTTAATACGTTCAATTCAATATTTTTGCAGATCTGACTGAGCGGAAGATGGCTCAAGTTTCTCGGAGAGAAAGGGTTTTGCAGCTCGGCTCCTATTTCATCGAGCGAGAATAATGGGTAGGCGACGAGTGCGACAACAAGCGGAGCGAACCATCCTGCTCGATCTACCAGTGCAATCGGAAGCAGAAGGAGAAATAGCAAAATAAACCTTCTCATCTTGATGGCCAGAACGAAAGGAATTGGCGTGTTCCTGATTCGTTCACAAGCACCAATCGTGTCGATTAGCAGTGCCCGCTCTCGTTCGGCTACTTGGAAAGCGAAATCATCCAGCCCCAATTTCCGAAGTTGACTTAATAGCTGCGCGATTCGGAAACCCATGTAGGTTGGCATGTGCTGGGCTTTTCTTATTCGGTCCATTTCGTTTGCCGGAAGTAAGCCAGTCAATGCGCTGAGTGAATTTTCCTTCCTGAGCGATTCGCGCATGACATGCGGCCAAGAAGCAACCCAACGAAGAAACTGGGACGGTGTTCCCCCCCCTTTATCGGAGTACTCAAATCCTATGATCGCAAGGTTTCTACTTTGGTTCACAATGCTGCCCCAAATTTTGCGTGCCTCCCACCACCGATCAAGACCAGAATTAACCCGAAGCACCAGTAAGAGCCCGAGAATGGCCCCCGAATACTCAAATGGGGTGACGGGTAATGAAAAAGCTGGAAAAT
>JBBQIT010000304.1:0-5696 GCA_038325205.1 Bdellovibrionota bacterium | reverse complement strand
TCAAGCTTTGAAAGAACGTTTCATTGATACGGGCATCACCGAACAAACGTTAGTAGGTATGGCGGCAGGCTTGGCTTTGAGAGGCCGAACCCCGGTTTGCCACGCCCTGGCCACTTTCTTAACCATGCGCGCTTTTGAATTTATTCGCACTGATGTCGGCTTAGGCAATTTGCCGGTGAAGCTCGTTGGCTTTGTTCCTGGATTTCTTTCAGACGGAAATGGCGCGACCCATCAAGCGTTAGAAGATGTCTCTTTGATGCGCACCATCCCTAACATGAATGTCTTTTGTCCTGCCGACGGCGAAGACATGGTCTTGGGATTAAAAGCCATCATCGAAAGTCCGGCGCCTTGGTACATTCGCTACAACCCGCGCCCGGCCACTTACTCTCACTCGCAAGATTTTCAAATCGGTAAAGCCGAAGTGATCAACAAGGACAACCTTCCCCCAAAGACTGACGTTTCGATGTTGGTTTACGGAACGCTATTCGCGGAAAGCTTAGTCGCCAAAAAAGCACTCGAAGAGCAGGGTATCAGCGTTCGCTTAGTAAATCTTCGCACCGTGAAACCGATAGATGAAGCTGCCGTCATGGAGGCGATAGAGAAGTCGACACTCACCGTAACGATAGAAGATCATTTCTTAACGGGCGGGCTTTTCTCGATCGTTTCTGAGATTCTGCTTCGCAATGAGAAGACCGCAAAAGTGCTACCGATTGCTTTGGATAACACTTGGTTTAAGCCAGCCCTGTTGCCGGCCGTACTTGAATACGAAGGATTCACAGGACCTAAGATCGCTAACAAGATTTTAATGAAGTTGAACGGAGTTAAAAATGCCAAATGAAGTAAAGTCCAACGCTGACTATCCTACGATTACCAAGACCGAGGAACTCTATAAGCGCTGTGCCGCTAAGATTCCTGCCATGACACAAACGATGGCAAAAGGTCCTACCCAATGGGTAAAAGGAGTCGCTCCTCTTTATCTTCAAAAAGGTAAAGGCGCCCGGGTTTGGGACGTCGATGGCAACGAATTTATTGATTACAACATGGCGATTGGGCCGCTCTCTTTGGGCTATGCGTACCCAAGGGTGGATGATGCGATCAAAAAACAATTAGAGTCGGGCATCACCTTCTCTTTAGTGCATCCTCTCGAAATTGAGGTCGCCGAGCAAATCACCGCGATGGTTCCGAACAGCGAAAGCGTTCGCTATAGCAAAACCGGTTGCGATATCACTTCTGCTGCGGTTCGAATCTCCAGAGCTTTCACCGGAAAGACTAAGATCGTTTGTTGCGGTTATCACGGCTGGCACGACTGGTATATCGGAACGACCAGCCGCAACGCGGGAATTCCGGAACAAGTCGCTTCCCTCACCAAGACTTTTAACTACAACGATATCGATTCGCTTAAAGCCGTCATCGATAAAGACACGGCTTGCGTCATCATGGAGCCCGCTCTTTTCGAAGCGCCGAAAGATGATTTCCTCTTTAAGGTCCGCGAAGTCTGCAATGAGTTTGGAGCCCTTTTAGTATTCGACGAAATGTGGACGGGATTCCGATTGGCCGCCGGTGGCGCCCAAGAATACTTTGATGTGAAAGCCGATCTCGCTTGTTTCTCCAAAGCCATCGCGAACGGAATGCCGATTGGAGTTCTCACCGGTCGAAAAGATGTCATGGAGCAGTTCGAGAAAGACGTTTTCTTCTACACTACGTTTGGCGGCGAAGCCCTTTCCTTGGCGGCCGCCCAAGCCACGATGTCGGAAATTAAAGAAAAGAACGTCCCCGCGCATTTGGCTAAGCTCGGCAAGAAGCTTCGTGAAGGTTACAACGCTATGGCCGAAAAGCTCGAGATGCCCTACACGAAATGCATCGGACTCGATGCGCGAGGACTCGTTACTTTCGGCGCTGCTGCGGGTGATGGCCTCGTCGTAAAATCTTATGTCCAACAAGAGATGATCAAACGTGGCATTCTCTGGGGCGGATCACATACGGTCAGCTTCTCGCATACCGAGGCGGATATTGATTACACCCTTTCGGCTTATTCGGAAGTGTTGCCTCTCTTGAAAAGAGCTATTTCGGATAACAGTGTACGTTCGCAGTTGCGAGGCGAACCGGTCCAAGCCGTGTTCCGTACGCTCACAGGAAAGAAATAGATGTCGCTATTCTCGCTTAAAGATAAGATCGCGGTCGTCACAGGCGGCTTAGGACTTCTGGGAAAGCAACACTGCATAGCGCTGGCGCAAGCGGGAGCGACCGTCGTGGTAGGAGATCTCGACGGAGAAGCGTGCTCTCGGTACGCCCGGGAGTTCGGCGGAAAATCCATCGGAGTGACTCTCAACGTAAACGATCGAGCGTCGTTACAAGCCGGATTGGCCACGATCGAATCGCAAGTGGGCGGGATCGACGTTCTGATCAATAACGCCGCTATCAATGACATGTTTGAAAACCCAGTCGTAGCGGGAGAGCAATCTCGTTTAGAGAACTATCCCGAAGCGATGTGGAGAAAGATGATCGACGTGAACGTCACGGGCGTCTTTCTTTGCTCCCAAGTCTTAGGCTCTTCCATGGCAAAGCGGGGAAAAGGCAGTGTCGTGAACATCGCTTCCACGTATGGCATGGTAGGCCCCAATCAGGACCTTTATAAAGACAAAGACGGAAAGCAGCTCTTCTACAAATCGCCGGCCTATTCGGCCAGCAAAGGGGCTGTCATCGCCCTAACCCGTTACTTGGCCGCTTATTGGGGCAGATCGGGAGTTAGAGTAAATACGCTGTCTCCCGGCGGCGTTGAGAATCATCAAGATGAGCATTTTGTTCACGCCTACTCCGAAAAGACTCCTTTGGGCAGAATGGCCGTCCCTTCTGACTATCAAGGGGCCATTGTGTTCCTGGCGAGCGACGCTTCGGCCTATATGACGGGAGCAAACCTCGTGGTCGACGGCGGTTGGACGACATGGTAGCTTCAAAATCCCTTTTGGCTGAAAAAGGAAGCCGTATCCGCCTGGTCCTTACGGACTGTGACGGGGTCCTAACGGACGGCGGCGTCTATTATTCGGCGGCTGGCGAAGAGATGAAGCGCTTTTTCATCCGAGATGGGATGGGAGTGCAGCGTTTGCGCCAACTTAGGGGGATCGAAACCGGAATCGTGACAGGAGAGTTGTCCGAATCGGTCAAACGAAGGGCAGAAAAGCTAAAGATCGAAGAGTTGCACTTAGGGTGCAAAGACAAGCGCCCCTTAGTCGAAGCTATTGCGGCCCGATTGAAGCTTAAGTTGGATGAAATTGCCTACATTGGCGATGACGTAAACGACTTAGAAGTTTTAAAGATAGTAGGACTGTCGGCATGTCCGGCAGATGCGGAAACTGAAGTGAAAGAGTACGTTAACTTGATTTGTACGAAGCCAGGGGGCCAAGGAGCCTTTCGAGAACTGGCTGAACTTATCATCGGGTCGAAGCCCGGTGGTAACCAGTAGGGGGAATTTATGACGCAAGCATCTAACCGACAAAAGATTAAGATTCGTGACCGATTTATCGGTGAAAACTTACCGGCCTACATTATTGGTGAAATTGGCATCAACCATAATGGCTCGATGGACATCGTTAAAAAGATGGTAGACGGCGCCGCCCTTGCTGGCTGCGATGCGGTTAAGTTTCAAAAGCGCACTCCCGAAGTTTGTGTCCCCAGGGACCAATGGGATATCGAAAGAGATACCCCTTGGGGTCGCATGACGTACATCGATTACCGTCATCGGATGGAATTTACGAAAGACGAATACGCAGAAATTGACAGATATTGCAAAACGCGCGGTATCGATTGGTTCGCTTCCTGCTGGGACGAGCCTGCGGTGGATTTCATTGAGCAGTTTAATCCGGTAGCTTACAAAGCAGCCTCAGCCTCTTTGACCGACATTGAATTGCTGAAGAAAATGAAGTCTACGGGAAAGCCTTTGATGATCTCAACCGGCATGTCGACCATGCAAGAGATTGAAACGGCGGTCGGAGCGATTGGGACCGAAAATCTACTCATCGCTCACTCGACTTCAGCTTATCCCTGTAACTTGGATCAGTTGAACCTTCGTATGATCAATACGCTGCTTCAGAAATATCCGACGGTCCCGATTGGATACTCCGGACACGAAACTGGCTTAATGCCAACTTGTGCGGCAGTAACTTTGGGCGCCTGCTTTATAGAGCGTCACATCACTTTAGACCGAGCCATGTGGGGCACGGATCAAGCGGCCTCCGTTGAGCTCAATGGGTTCCAACGTCTGGTGCAATACATCCGCGATATCGAAGCTTCCTTAGGCGACGGCGTGAAGCGCGTGTACGAGTCCGAAATTGGCGTGATGAAAAAACTTCGTCGAGTTCGTAACGAAACGCCCTATGGGGGAGATGCTCCGACCTCGTACCATCCCGGACGACCTGAAGCTCACAATTAAATGACCTTTGCCCAACTGCAAATCGTCGCCCCGGTATTTATCGTGGGGTCGGCCTTTGCCTTTATTGGCTTAGAGCGGCTCTTTCCCTATAAGCTTCACGAAAAAGTCTTTCGAGACGAGTTTTGGTCTGATCTTATCGGCTACGGCGTATTCCAAAGTTATGTCATGGCTGCCGTCATCGGCTGGCTTTGCCACTACATCGATACGACTTCTGGATTGTCGCGATTGCATCTCGTGAGTGATTGGCCCATCTGGGTGCAAGTGGTGTTTTTCATCATTACCCACGATCTGGTGACATATTTAATTCATCGTAGCCAACACAACTCTAAGTTCCTTTGGCGAACCCACGAAGCGCATCACGCTCCGGCTCATGTCGATTGGCTCTCCGGAATTCGATCGCACTCGCTAGAAATCTTGCTTTATCAAACGGCGGAATATTTACCGGTGATCCTTTTGGGCGCCGCTCCCGAAGTCCCGCTCTATAAAAGCATGGCGAATGCGACGTATGGCATGTACATCCACGCCAACTTAAACTGGCGGATGGGAAAATTTATCTATTTTTTAAATGGTCCGGAACTTCACCGGTGGCATCACTCGGAAGATGATCCCGCTGCCTACGATAAGAACTACGCCACTAAGTTTACGATCTGGGACCTGCTTTTCGGATCTATCTTCTGGCCCAAAAAGCCCGCGGTGAAATATGGGGCGGGAGATCCCAACTTCCCGAGGGGTTGGATTAAGCAGCATCTATATACGTTCCGCCCTTTTGCTGCCAAACCCACGGAATCGGCGAAAGAAAATGACCTTCCTCCCGGCCAAATGCAGCCGGAAAATTGAAGTTTCGCTTTATTGCCCCTTCAAGTACCCTTAATAACGTGAAAACAAAGTTTCGCACCCCCGCTATTTTTCTGGCGATAGCCTTGTCTATCTCCGCAGTTCAAGCCCACGGGGATGATGAAGCTGCCCGGGAAACTGACGCCGCTAAAGATGTCCTTCCCCTCTCGAACTTCCAAAATGCGAATGGCAAAACTCTCGCCCAGCTCGGTTGGAAGGGTGGCAATATCGAAGACGGAAAGGCAGACTTCTTTCTCGTGACCGAAAAGGGAAAAACCTTCGTCAGAAGCTCTTACATTCAAGGGACAGAAGCTAAGTATCTCTATAAAGAAGTCGAATGGGATCAAGACAAATACCCCTATCTTCGCTGGAAGTGGCGGGCCCGCAAATTTCCGCAGAATGCTGATATTTTCAACTCCAAATTTTCCGATGCTCC
>JBBQIT010000303.1:0-5700 GCA_038325205.1 Bdellovibrionota bacterium | reverse complement strand
CCCTGGCTTACGAGCAAAGTGACGATGGTAGCTACGATCGCGGTACCTCTTGCCCACTGGGATCGTAAGTAGGGAAGCGACTCGACTATCCAAAATACCGTCGGCGCAACGAACGCCAAAATGAACCGGGATTCAAACACTCGAATCTGGAGGACACTAATACAAAGAGTGAAAAATGCCGCTGAGCCCATCAAGAAAATGCTGAGCAGGTCATTTTGAAATTTACGCCCGTTGACCCAGCCGTGGATGATAAGCGCGGCAATGAGAAGTACTAAAAGCTTCCCCTGCCATAAAAAAGAAAGCCCCATCGCACCCATCAGATTATCTGACATGGTTCCCGGGGCCGCTCCCGTACCCAAGTCGCCAATCTTTTGTAACAAGATGAGGTTGTGCGCCAACACGAACACAATAATCGGAAGCAGGGCCAAACTTAGCATCAGCACGTTGATCGCAAACTTTCGCGACTTGTCGTTTAGCGCTGCCCCATTGCAAGTAAACCAAACGAGAAGCGAGAGAAATAGAAGACCGTTGAAGATCGCGCCCAGCATGTGCGTAAAGACGGAAAGGGTGAAGCAGATCCCATAAAGCCACAAGTCGCCTTTTGAACCCGCTTTTCCGGAACGGGTAAAGCGCCATAAAATAAGAAACGGAATTAGCGTCAGAAGCATCATCGCAGCATACCCACGCGCGGAATGAAGGTACCAGTGCGTCATCTCATTTAACGTCAGATGAGCGATTAAAAGTGTCGCTACTGGTGAAAAAGCCAACTCTCCATCTACAAAGAAAAGGGAGAGCACAATCAAAAGAGTAAAGAGCAGGGCGGGTAAGCGATAGGTTACTTTATTCAAACCAAACACTTTGGTGCTCACGATGGAAAATAATTGAGCAACGACATGATTCTGGGTGTACCAACTTGGGTCCGTATTGATGGGGTTTAATTCTTGTCCAATTCTGTCTTGGGCGATGCTTAGTGCGTGAATATTTTCGTCGATATCTAGGGGCGTAGAGAGATTCCAACCTACTCGCACCAGTAATACGAGCGACAAGATAATGTTGGCGTAAAAAAACAGTGGGGCTTGGTAGGGATGGCGGAAGTTAGTTTTGGGTTTGCCAGGCTCTCTAGACTTTATAATCGTAATAGCTCGGTGAAAAAGAAGACATGCTACCGCTCCTAGTCCACAGGCAACTATCGCTAAATTAGAAAACGCGCCCAGAGCGGAAAAATGGCTTCCCAAATAATCTTGAAAAGTACGTGTCGGAAGGACAAAACAGGCGACAAGGCCTACGGCGGATAGAAAGTAGAACCCCACCAAGAAAGTTCTGAGCCAAAAACGATAACTACTTCCGGTAGGTTTCATAGCTGTATCCCTCTTTCATACCAATTATGGTTTACCAAGTGCTAACGGAGAATTGGTTTTGATGCCTTTGCCAAGGATTCTCCCCTCATGATCATCTAATAAAACTTTCCAATCTGAAGCTTTCTCCATTTGGCTTTGGGTGTCGCCCTTCCAACTCTTGGTGAAGCTAGCTTGGTACTGAGAAGTACAAATCGCTTCTGAGTGAGCCTTCGGATAAAAGAGTCCGCGAGAAAACATGACTTGATCGGGCTCGCCCGCAAAGTCGATACAGTTTGCTTCGGTTCGGGGCACGATCTCGCGCACTTTAGACATGAAATTGCCAAATCCTCCCATTAACTGGGTTCGCCGTTGATAGGTCTGGGAATTTCCGAGGAAGGGAAGAGCCAGAAAGGTGACGGTAGCTATAGTCCACAGAGTGCGGCGAACTAAAGGGCCCGGAGTTTCTGCAATCGTAGTGCCTATCCACAAAAGGGTCGGAATAAGAAACGCTAAAAGAAATCGCGCTTCAAATAACGTGGCTTTTAGGAGCGTCACTAACGCCGTTAGGAAGATCGCTGATACCAACAGGTGCATTCCTAGGAGATCGATTTTTCGTTTTACGATTATTTTCGTAGCTAACACGCAGAGGATGGCGAGTAGAACCCAAAGGTTGGCAGGTGCGGTAATTCCTAATGCCGCTAGCCACGCTTCCGCTTTTTCTACTGGGGCGGTAGCATTCAGATAGCCTATCTGATTTAAGAACAGGAACTGCTTTACCAAGACAAAGCCAATGACGGGAGCTGCCAAAAACGAAGTCTTGATTCTGCTCAAATGAAACTGAAGTTCTGGCGTTCCCAGATTCGGCGCTTGCCAAGCTACCCAAATGAAATGCGAGCAAAATAATAAAAGACAAAACAGTGCGCCGAAGGTGTGCGTAACCGAAGCTACAAGCACAAAGCCAGCATAGAGCCATGGCGACGATCGCTTGTGATTCGTTCGCAAAACTTCCAACAATGCTAGAAAAGTAAAAAGCTCCATCGAAGCGTAGCCTCGAAGGGAATGGGAATACCATCGGAACATTCCGTTAAAGGCGAGGTGAAGAAGTACGAACGCGACGGCGACTCGGGGATAGAACCCCTTGGAGAGGCCAATCAAGGCTGCGAGGAGCAGGGCCGTGAAAAGGAGGGAAGGGTAGCGCGCCACCTTTTCACTGATTCCGAAGATACGATAGGCCGTTAGGATAGCGATATTAGCGATCGTGTGATTTCGGGTGTTCTTCGTGGGACTAATTAAGTCTCGATTGCGGTAAGGATCATGGTCATCCATCGGACATACCGAAGGGGTTGCTAGCCTCGTCGCGGTATCTAGTTCATCCCAATCTAAGGGGGAATTTATTTTCACAACAGATTGCGCGAGGATGACGAGGCATAACGCAAAGCACGCCCATGTCCAAACTTTTGAAGAGGGGTGTGTGACCTCTGAGGGAATTTTTTCCGTGATGCTTTGTGTTTTGAAAAAGGGAAGCAAGCGCCCCAGCGAGAAAATTAATACGGCGGCAATTACCAATCCCAAACTTGCGAGCAAGGTCAGTTGTTGCAAACGAACTGGATCGACAGAAAGAAATTGGAGACGTGCGACCAGAACATTCGCCAGCATACAAACCACCGCCCATATCGCCAAGGTTCCTGACAAAAAATAGAGGCTTTGTTTAGCCAAAGTGATTTTGTTTTTCATGAATGAGGAAAAGAGTGGAAACCGACTGATCACTTAATGGTAACGGACACCTACCCCAGCTGTCCAGGCGGTGCGCAGCGCGACGTTTTCATTTTGACTTGATGTGACATTTCAACCAATCAGTTCCTAATCATTCATCGACGATAGTTTGACAGTACATCGCTTGTGTTTTTTTTGAGCTACCCTCATCTTACGTAGGAACTAAAAAAAATAAGAACATTGAATGGAACGAGGAACTTATGCTTAACGGGCAGGATCCGCTACGTCTGGAAACTTTGAGTCAGGAACAGGTCATCTTAAAACGTCCCCAAATTTTAGAAATCGCTCCGTCTTCCTTTCACCCTTTGGAGAAAACCGTCCCTGCCCCGGGGTCCCTTTGGGCCGGATTAGGGGTATTTTTCAACGCGGTCCTCGATTTTCCCTGGCAGCGAAAGAAGGAGCCTGCGTCTAGCCTTTTGGATGTAAAAATACACGCCGAATGGTTCTCCAGGGGAAGAATTTACTAGTATTAATAGTTACTTAGGTCTATTTTTTTCCCATTCAAGGGAAGTTCTACAAATGAGATCCAGGTCGGCGTACCTTGGTTTCCAGCTAAGGGCTTTGATGACTTTCGTTGGGTCGGCGTAGATTTCGATGGAGTCTCCCTGACGTCGGCCGACGGTTTCGACTTTGAAATTGGTGCCACTCGCGCGTTTGACCGACTCGATGACTTCTTTTACGGAATATCCCTTTCCGTAACCACAATTGAAAGCTTCTGACTTTCCGCCGTTCTCTAAATATTTAAGAGATAGCAAATGGAGTTCCGCCAAATCGTCTATGTGAATGTAATCGCGAACGCAGGTACCATCGGCCGTAGGGTAGTCAGTCCCGTAGAGCACCATTTTGTCTCGTTTTCCCAACGCCGCTTCGCAAGCCACTTTTACTAATTGAGTAGCACGAGGAGTGGCTTGCCCCAACCCACCGTTAACTTTGGCTCCAGCGACATTGAAATAGCGTAAAGAGACATAGCGAAGGGTAGTCGTTCCCGAGTTAACCAAATCTTCGAGTAACCATTCGGTCGCTAACTTTGATTTTCCATAAGGGCTGATGGGCGCTTTTGGGAAATCCTCTGAAACCGGATTGTGGTCGGGAGTTCCGTAAATGGCACAAGTCGAGGAAAAGATAAAATGCTTCACCCCAGTTTTGGTACAAACATCGAGAAGGCTCATCGAATTGAGAAAGTTATTTCGGTAATACTTCATCGGATCTTTGGTCGACTCTTCGACTTCGAGATGGGCTGCGAAGTGAATGACGGAAGTCACCTGGTGCTTTTTGATGATATCGGCAACAAAAGTCGCATCTCCCGAACTGCCCTCGAAAAAGGGAACGCTCGCGGGTACTGCCCAGCGGTGACCGGAGTAGAGGTTGTCGATGGTAATACAGGGAAGCTTCGCTTCGACGAGTTGGTGAAGAGTGTGTGAACCTATGTAGCCGGCTCCGCCAGTGACTAAAATCATAGGGCCGATGATGCCACACGCTACTTGGGTGGGAAACCAGGAAAATGAAGAACCTTTCGATTCCTCCAAGGACAAGCGCCGTGGCGGGAAGGGAAAGTACTTGCTGAAACCAGTAGTCGAAGGCAAGCTTCTAGAATTACTAACTGAAAGGAGAAGATCGACCGTGGCCGGCGTGGAAAGTTTTGTGCATTGGACCTACTCTCCTGAGTGCTACGCATGATCCGTTCCGGATGGTTCCCACCTATCTTCTTCGGTATCTTAGGTTATCTTCTTTCCTCTACGGCGGGTCACTACCGAGCTGACGCGGTTATTCTCTTTCTCATTCTATTTGTCAGGTTTTGCTTTTCTCAGTTCTCTAAACCTGGATGGGAAGTTCCAGTGTCGGCTCTAGCGGTCGTCGGCATCTTTTCTTCGGCTCGGATGTGGCATCGGCCTTTAATGATCTACGGACAACTGGGACAAGCGTCTCACTGGCTAAGTATTTGCTTGGGCATCGCATTAATTGGAATTTGTTTAGCTGCTATTCCCACTTTCATTTCTTGGGACAGAGGAAAAAGGCTTTCGATATTGCTATACGTTAGCTTTTTTTCTTTGGGTGCTGCCTACCTTCTTGTTCCTATCGTTTCCCCCGATCCTCGGATCGATGTCTTTACCGTCGTTGATTCCGCAGTCGGCCATCTTATCGCTGGCCGAAATCCCTACTCTCAACTTTACGAAGATATTTATCACGGGGCTTTGGACTATCATCCAGCCTTAGCGTATTGGCCGGGAGCCGTGGTAGTGATGGCCCCCTTCAAACTTTTAAAATTAGATATTCGTTATGCGCTGATTGCTGCGCAATTTGGGACGGCGTGGCTTCTTTACGCTTTAGGCCGCTGTTTAGGGCGCGCGAAAGAAACTTCACTTTGGCTCGCGTTGGTCTGGCTCGCATTCCCCATTGGGCTTTTTGTAATCGAGGAGAGTTGGATCGATCCGTTGCTTTGCTTGGGAGTGACCGCTTTATTACTATCACTTCTGAAAAAACATTGGTGGAGGGCAGGAGTCTCTCTGGGCCTTTTATTGACGGTAAAGCAGTACGGAGTCTTGGTAATTCCCGTAACGCTATTTTGGCTCTACCGTAGAGGAGAGAGGAC
>JBBQIT010000302.1:0-5700 GCA_038325205.1 Bdellovibrionota bacterium | reverse complement strand
CGGAGCAATTCCTAAAAGCGGTCCTACCTCTTTTAGCTCTCGGCGTTGCATCAATACGTCTTGGAGATTTTCGGCAAATTCAGTCAGCGGGGGGTAGTTGTACTTATGAACTTCGCTAGCCCACCACCACAGCCGGCACTTGTCTTGGTAGGCCGCGGTTCGCTCGTCCATCGAGAAACCATTTTTGGTGTTGAAGAGATCTTTGGGCAAAAGTGCTTTTGAGCAAGACTTTTGGATGGTCTGTTTAGCTGGGCAATATTGTTGATCGAAGATCGGATCAAGTCCCATGGCCGCGCGGGCTATCAGAAAAAGCACGCCGAAGGCGGCTCCGAGCAGAAAGCTATTTCGGCTGGTATTCACGTTCCCCCTAAAGACAGGACACCCCAAAAAGCGGAATTTAGGCCCCACCTAAGGGTAGACCTGGAATTTCAAGCAAATATGGAGCGACTGCGCTGCTTTTGAAACCATGTAAACCTTTGAAATCTGAACTTAAATTGTACACCGAGTGGCTTCTCGCTGCTTGAATTCGTATGAATTGGGGCGTATGACGGGCAAATGAATGAATCTCGGTGTCTTTATACGGCCTGTGCCGTCGGTGGTTTTCTGGCAGTCGCCCTAGGTGCTTTCGGGGCGCATTTTTTAAAAACACGGCTGGACGCTTACTCTCTTTCGGTTTTTAAGACCGGGGTGGACTATCAAATGTACCACTCCCTCGCGTTGGGGTTCGTGGCCTTGTGGATGTCACGCTCTCCTAGTTCTCTTTTGAGCAATGCAGGAATCGCTTTCATTGTGGGAATGTTTATTTTCTCAGGAAGCCTTTATCTGCTGGCCTTCACTGGCGTAAAAATGTGGGGAGCCGTAACGCCCTTGGGCGGCCTGTCGTTTCTTGTCGGATGGGTTTTGTTGATTGTGAACTCTTTTTAAAATTAAGGGATGGAGTGATTTATGCCGTCGGTAGCTATTGTGGGTGCGAGCAAAAACAGAGGAAAGTTTGGAAATAAAGCAGTGAGGGCGTTCGCCAAAAAGGGTTATGTGGTTTATCCCGTGCATCCCACCGAAAATGAGATCGAAGGCATCCGCGCTTATGCTTCAGTCACTCAGATTCCCGTGAGCCAACTCGATATGGTCAGCATGTACGTTCCCGCGGAAGTAGGAATGGACGTTTTCGAAGAGGTTGCCAAAAAGAATGTTGTCGAAGTGTGGTTAAACCCAGGAGCCGAGAGTCCCGAGCTTTTAAAGAAGGGCGAGAGGCTTGGACTCAATGTTATCGCCGCTTGTAGTATCGTGGGCATTGGAATGCAACCTTCAGAATTCTAGATTCCCAAGCTTCCCGCCTTCCAGGCTTCGGCCCAGGCAAGGCCCTTTCCGTTACGCCTTAGCGGCTAGAAACTCGCGGCCTTTTCCCACCTGAGTATTGATAGGAACTTTCTTAGCGCAGAGGGGACAGGAAGAAGCTTCCCAAGAGGAGAGATCTAGCGAGATGAGCGGAAAAAACTCGGGAACCCCAAGCGCTTGAGCCGTTAAACCGCCTCGATTGCAAAGCGCTCCGATTCCAATCACATTTCCTTTAAGCTCTTTTACGACTTCGACCATCTTTTTTACGGATCCTCCCGTCGTAAGGACATCTTCCACGATTAAGATGCGTTTTCCGGAGACGATGGCGTCGTAACCGCGTTTAATCACAAAGCCGCCGTCGTCTGTTTTTTCGCCGTACACGCTTAAGACTTCCTTACCGCAAAGGCGGCTAAGATGATGAGCGGTCCATTGCGAGAGAATAATTCCTCCCAATGCCGGCGCTGCGACCACATCGGGTTTCATCGAGACAAAATGTTGGGCTATCGTTTCGCAAAGGTTTGAAGTGACAGCGGTGTGGGGATAAAGCGCGTCTTTATTAACGTAGCTTTCTCCGTGCTTTCCGGAAGTGTAAACAATGTGAGAATTCTTCAAAAGGGCGCCGACACTTTGCAAAGTATCCAGAAGTTCTTTCTCGGTCACGAAGCTACCTCTTCTATCTCTTTCCAAATGGCCTTTACGGCATCTACCGGCGATCCAATTTCTGGAGGAGGCTGAGTGATGGGGCGACCTATCACGAGGTGAGTCGCTCCCAAAGCGATGGCTTCCTTAGGAGTAAGGATCCTTTTCTGGTCGCCTTTTCCCGCCCATGTGGGTCGAATGCCGGGAGTGATAAAAGTCATTCCCTTTAGGCTAGGCTCTTGAGCTAACCACTTTAATTCCTGGGGCGAGCATACGATGCCGTCAACGCCCGCCAACTTCGCGTCGCGCGCGAACTGCAAAACCTTGTTTTGAGGAGTATCCCCAAAAACGTGCTGACATCCCGACTCTTCGAAAGAGGTTAAAACGGTGACCGCGATCACTTGGCTTTTGCCTTTATTTTCCACGGCGGCTCGCATCCCTTCCACCCCAGTGCAAGCGTGGATATCAAACATTTTCACTTTAAGGGCAGCGACAGCCCGCGAAGCGCCAGCGATGGTATTGGGAATATCGTTAAATTTTCCGTCGAAAAAAATGGAGCCGCCTAAGTCGTGAATTTGCCTCACTGCAGCTGGAGCCCCTACCGAAGTCATCAGCTCAAGCCCGATTTTGAAACAAGAAACATAAGGGGAAAGCTGCTTAATGAAAGGGATGGTGGCTTCCAGAGAGGGCGTGTCGAGGGCGACAATGATCCGATCTTTTAAAAGCATGGCCCAACATAACGAACCTAGTGGCCTGTGGCAACTAGACGTCGATTAGGGTGTTTTATGGAATGACTTATTTAGGGTTAGCGTAGCCGTTGACGTAAATGCCGCCCTTGAAGCCAGGGTAAGGCACGATGTCAGCGATGGGGAGCTTAGAGCCGTTCATGCCGTTATAGACTTGAACGGAAGATACGATCGAACCGTCAGGTCCGGCGCCGACAATGACATCGGAGGTTCCGTCCCCGTTGATATCGCCCGTTCCCACGCGCACTCCGCCTTTGAGGCCAGTTGTGAAAGGGGTAATTTCAATATTCTGAGGGGTGGCGTTGTAGTTCGTTACGATCTCGACCACGGGAGGACCCTGGTTTTCGATAGAGCCAACGACAAATCCTAAATTTTTACCGGCACCGAAAGCACCCAGAGCAACCCAAGCTCCTTTATCGACGAACTTACCGATCTTACCCGTCACCTTCGTCGGATTGGATAATCCCGAAGCTCCTTGCGCGATAGCGACATCGGTGTGCAGATTTCCTCGTCCACTGACAATAAAGTTGTTGTAGCCGGCCACTCGGGCACCGCCCGTAAAATTACCGGCGCCTACTGCAGGCATTTTGGGAACTCCGGAGGTTTGAGAGACCATCACTCCGTTAACGAGCGACAACACTACGACTTGGTTGCTGTCGTCGCCGACTACTAAGCTACTAGTTCCCGTGTTACCGAGGTCAACCGCACCAACGTAAAGTCCGCCGGTACTCCCCGTAATCGGCACGCCTGAGTAGATCATGTGTTTATCGCGTCCGCTATAAATTCTAACGCCGGTGGCGTCTCCCGAACCGGTGATGATGTCGAGACTACCGTCGCCGTCAAGATCACCTAGAGCAACGGTCACGCCCTTCTTAAAGTTAGAGCTGATCACGTTATTCGCCATAGTGACGGTTCCAAAGGGATAAAGCTCCATCAAAGGAGTCGGAGGGGTCGTCGATAAAGAGTAGACGATGACGTGCGCTCCGCCCGTGTTACCGATCGTGCTGTCATCTGGTCCTACTAGGATAACGTCGTTTGGCTTCGCCGCGAGTAGCGGTTGTAAAGTCAGGTCACTATCCACTTTAGCGAAAAATCCAGGACGGATTTCGGAAAAATGGACGACCGGTGCAACCGTCGGATTTGCCGGGACGGTGGTGCTAGCGACGGGATAAATAGTTATATTTTGAACCGTAACGCTGTGGAATCCGTTTGGACTGATCACTACCACGTGCGCTACACGAACCAAGGGCGCGTCCCCCGTAAGAGGCGCGGCATAGAGTTTCGTAAAAACCTGTCTTTGGTTGAAGTCGGTGCTTATCTGAAACGGAACCGAGGGGCTTCCATCACCAAAATTGATGTAGCCGCTAAGTAGCTGCGTTCCTACGGTTGATAACGCATTTTGCGCCATGGACACCGAGAATTTAACTTCCGAGCCGATCTGAGATGTCGCCATCTGAACCGGAATAGAAGCGCTCTTGTCTCCGTTGACGGAGCTCTGGCATTGGGCGAGGGACGTTAACTGGGGATACGTCGTCGTGGAATCAAAACCGATTAAATTTGAACCCGAATCCGTTGGGTTATTGACTGCAAAGGAAGCCGAAGCGCCGCCGACGCTCACCGTTACATTGACGGCGGTAATCGTTTTTCCTTGGGGCTGATTGATCGTGAAAATATGTCCCGCTTCGGCAGATTGGCATTCGCTGCCCTGGGAGGGAGAAAGGGTCTGACTTGAGTTGTCGCTAAAAGTAGCGATGATTTGCGAAACATTCGCGTTGCTCGCGTTCGCTTTGTAATTGATATTGAGAAGACCGTTCGATAACGAAGCGGCAGATTGGCTGACTTGCAACACATGGGTAGTAGCAAAGTTATAACCAGGTCCTCCGGCAGCTCCGCCATTTACGGAGAGACCTTTGCCACAACTCGCGATGAGCAGCGCTACTAATAGAGAGAGAATTATTGTCGTTAGTCTTGTCATTCAATCCTTGCTAAGGCACGTTCTTCGGATTTAAAGCCCGACAAGCTGAAGATCTTTGCTGCGGAAAAAAGAGATGCGTATGCCCTAGGGATGCAAGGAGTGAGCCTTGCCAAAAAACCCAATGATTTCTTGGAAGCGTAGCTGTTTTGGTGAACAACTTCTGGGCGGCTTAGCCTCAAAAAGGTAGGTATTTGAACGGATTCATAGGCTTACCCCATCCTAATCTTTGACAGTTGAAGCCTAGCGCAGTCGCCTAAAATTTGTACAGGTTTTCAAGGTACGCGTGGCATCGACCGATAAGTCATTGTGAAGAACTTAACAAAATTGGTAGTTGGGATGTCTCTGGCAACGGCCTTTTCCGTGAGCGCGAATGAAAATTTTCTGGCGCTTCCCCCTGTTTTACCGGCTCAGCCCCCTTCGAGATACGGTGAAGTTTCTCCGGGCCAAAACACCAATCCCTTTATTACTCCTGGCGAGGTCGAGACGTTGCACGACAATGCTTTTCTAGGTGGAGTTCAGCCGGGCGACGAAGTGAACGAACGAATGAATTCTTTTTCCGGGGAATCGGAGACCACCGACATCATCAACGCCTATTCGCAAGAGCTAGAAAAAACTGGGGAGACTCAATCTCAAGAAAATCTCTTCTTAGGGCGCCAAGCAGATGGTGACGCAAGCTCCGCCGAATTCTCTTCGGAGTACGAAAGACTGGCAAATAAGTTCTGGGGCAATCCCAAGAAGTAGGCGAGTAGCTCCTAAGATATCACGCAACATCCTGTCCCCTCCGTCATTGCGAGCCCGACCTGTCCCGGCGTAGCCGCAGGCGAAGTCGGAAGGGCGTGGCAACCTTCGGCTATTGGGAAGTTAGTTTCCTAGAGCCCATCTCAAAATTGCCTCAGGACAATGATTACGCAGGCTAGCAGTACAAAGCCGAGATAGTTGGCTGCCTTCGCTTCCCGACGAGTATCGACTCGTCCGAAACGTTTGAGCCAGGCAAATAGCCGCTCT
>JBBQIT010000301.1:0-5725 GCA_038325205.1 Bdellovibrionota bacterium | reverse complement strand
ACGCCGACCAAGCGAAAGCTTTCCGGTTGGCCTTTACGGGCGACCTGACGGATGGCCCTTTGGTCCGATCCCTAGAAGTTCGCTTCCATGAAAAGCGCTCGAAACGAGATACGATCTTGTGCGCTTACCTTCTTACTTTCTCCCCTCGCCGCTTGCTTCGCGATCCGCGAGCCGGATATATCGACCTCGTATTAAATGAAGAGACCAGCAAAGAGGTATTAGGGGAAGAGGCGCTGCTTCGACTGTATCGAATTCGCGGCGATGAAGCCTACGATGACGGCAAGTTTGAACTTTCAGTCCACGACCATAAGATGTTACTCAAGGCATCCGATCGAATGCTCCGCGACTACGCGATCCTAAAAGTGGGTTGGGGTTATCTCAATCTAAAACTCCCTCAAGAAGCCTATCAGTTTTGGTTAACCAGCACCGAAGAGAATATTAAATTAGGCGTTCAAAACGTTTCTCCCAATCTTCTTCACGGACTGGCCCTGTCGCTTGTCGAAAACACGTCGCGAACCGAATCAGACGTCGCTCGCCTAGGGCAACTTCCGCTCGACGAAACGTTGAAGCAACAATTTATTCTAGGGATGGAAGAAGGCTTCGATTCGCTGACGAAGCCAGAAGATCAGGAGAAATTGGCGACTCAGATGAGGCCGCTTTCGTGGCGACTGGAATTGGTAGATGGCCTTTTTGAACGGTCGAAAATGACCGGGATTCGGGCCTGCCGATTGCTTTATTGGCTGGATTCCCCGGACCAGCAATTCAACTGGACGCATCAAGGCAGAATCGTAGAGTCCTGTGCGCAATGGGCAAGTCGAAATGAAAAAGGGAATCGAGCCGACGTAGCCGCTCACTTAGACCGAATCCTTGCTAAGTACGACCTTCATGGAATCGATCGTAGAGTTCGCTTTGAATGGGCTAAATCTACCAAGAAAAACCTACTCGCCTGTAACGAAGGGGTTGATTGGCTCTCCGAAAAGCTCGATGCGAAAGCACATTTACTCGCTCCGGTGAAAGATATCAATCAAACGTGCATTGAAATCGCTCCTAGTTTATCAGCTCCAGAAACAGCGCGTCTCATGGACCGGTTTCAACAAGGGGCTGTGGAATCAAACTACCTCAAGTCTCCCGAAGAACCTTTGCTCTTCGTTCTTAATTCATTTATTGGATTTCCAAAGATTCGAGAGGTGGTTATCGTACGACTTCGCGAGAACACAGAAGTTTTTAAGAGCACTCTGGTTCCCGGCCTTGTTGCAGAAAATCTTCGCAAGACGAAGAATCTGGCACTTGCCACCGAGCTATTGGATCTCTTCGGCGCGCAGCCTAATGGACAAATTCGAACCGAATCCGTGTGGCAGGGACTCATGGCGGAGAAGGTAACGGATTTAGCGAAAAGCAAAAAGACGGCAAGTGCGTTCGACGTGCTAGAGAAAACACTCCCCATCGGCCCTACATTAAAGCTAACCGAGTCGCAAGTGGAGCTGTGGCTCAATGTGATCGTTAAAGCTAAAGACGACTCGACAGTGAAAGATAGGGGAGCAAAAGCGTTACACGCCTTGGTAGAAAATAGCTACGCCTTGACCTATCCAAAGCTAACGAGCGCTATGCTGGAATTGTCCGGCTCCTACGACCAATGGACTGACTTTTGGACAACTTTGCAGAACCCAAAATGCCCGGCGTTTTCGAAAGTCGCTTCAGAGAAATTGAAGCTCGAAGTCTTCGAAGCTTTGGCCACCCAAAGATGGAAACTAGCCGAAACCGAGAAGATCGCGGACAGCGAACTAAAGTTCCTGGTTCAATTGGCAAGCTCTCTAAAAGATCATTCCGCCACTGAAGTTTCAAAAGTCGAGCCCGTCGGAGGTTCCCCCCTCGCGCAAGACTTGCGAATCGTGAAAGCGATTCACGGAAAGAAAGTTGAAGTTTTGGGTCCGAAACTAAGCAAAAAAGACCGTATTACCCAAGTAACCACGTGGGTGCAGTTCTTGGATCGGCATATTAAGCAGGTTGAGAAACGCGAATGGAGTAGCCCTCTTTTGTATAAGACGGCAAATTCTTCACTCGCTGATTTCTGCAAAGAAGCAAAAACGAGAATGGCTACGATGACACAAGTTTCCAAGCATAAAGCAGACTCAGAAGCCGCTTGGGATCAGTTTGCCCCGGTGCTCAATAAGAGATTAACCGATTGTGAAAAGAGGACCAGTTTATGAGAACTCTTTTCTTTTTGCTATTCTTTGTGCTTCCTTCCTTTGCCGGTGAAGTGGTTGACGTGGGAAAATACCAAACCCAAGGGACCATGCGCGGTCCGGAAGTTCAGTTCATTGATTCCGATAGACTTGGCGCCGATGCCGCTGGAAGATTAGGACAAGCACAACTTAAAGCAATGGAAGCCGAACTTTTACAACCTGAAGAGCCGACTCAGAGGGCAACGAAATGAAGTTGGTGACGACACTAGAAAATCTAATGGCAGACCCGACGCTCGAGGTGCGGGAGCTCAATAATCGTAAGGGAAAAGATCGAGACGTCATTCCCTTCTCGGCTGAGATATTGCCTAAATCCATCAAGGTTAAGGTTCCCACGTTCGCGCGTGTCTCTGTCCAAGAGAGTTGGCGTTGGGCCGATATTCACAACGGCCAGCAGTGGGGTGCCAACGGTGTTTCCTCTCCACAGACCGAGCTTGAGCTTTCTTTCCCGATTGAGACTTCGTTAAGAATCTCTGCCGAGGGTAGAACTTGGTTAGTCCGGCTTCGTCCCGTGCACCATGCGAAACACCGCCCCTCACTGGGGGCAACGTTAAAATCATCTCGTTATCTCGGCTTTTCTCTTTTCGGCCATTTGAATTTGTTGCTCCTACTGTGGCTCGCGGTTAGCCACAATCTAGACTTTGGCAGTTCCGCTTCCCGCGATGCGGAAAAAGCCCTCAAAGAAGTGAAGAAACAAGAGCAGGCTGCAGCTTCTAGCGAAGGCGGCGGGATGCCCGAGAGTCGTCCTTTTGAGGGAATGAGCTATACGGAATACCTCAGACGAATTGAAGCAGCAAAACGAGAAGCCAATCCTCTGGGATACCTGGCCCAAAGCTTGAACAACATGAAAGTGAAAGATAACGGGCTTGGCAAAGGAAAAGGCGCTGCGATTAAGAGCGCTACTGGCGCTATCGGTTCAGGAATGGGCGGGGGTACGGGCACTTCGCTTTCCGACACCGTCTCCAACCAAAAGTTTACTTTGCAGGCTCCCACATCAGCGGGCGGGAAAAATATCACGGAAAAGCAGAAGCTGGCTTTGCGTGAGAAATTTCGAGAACTTCAAGACGATTTTAAGCGGATCTATTCTAAGCTGTTAAGCCAAGATCCCAATCTTTCGGTCACGGTGACGTTCCAAACGAAGGTATTGCCCAATGGCTACCTCGAGCTCGCTGAATTCAAAGCTCGCGGTAACTATCAGGCAGCTACCTTACCGCTGCTGAAAAGTGCCATGGCGGATGTGATCCGAAGTGTTTTTGTTGGTCCCGAGCTTAGCGGACTCACGCTAAGAGCGGAAAATGTCTTTGTGAGATAAGGAGAGAGAGATGATTCATCAACTATTTACCATGTTCAACTGGCTAGGATCGGAATGGGTGCT
This sequence comes from Bdellovibrionota bacterium, assembly GCA_038325205.1. Taxonomy (GTDB): domain Bacteria; phylum Bdellovibrionota; class FAC87; order UBA2466; family UBA2466; genus JBBQIT01. The sequence goes on along the minus strand of JBBQIT010000301.1, from coordinate 2,110 downwards.
TGCCATCCTATTCGCTCTTAGCATCATCAGCGGCGCTGTCGTACTAGCACGTTGGTTTGAATTGCGAAAACTTCAAGGTGCCAGCCAACGTTTTTGGGATGAGCACGGAGAGGCCTGGTTTCGCAGTGACGACCTTCAAAATTGGAAATCACAGATTACTCAATTAAAAGCGAGCTATCATTGCTTAGAGACCGATACGCTTGAAATCATCGAGCGCAATCACAAAGGAACCGACGAAGAGATCGAGCGTGCAGTTAGCGCTTATCTCGATCACCGTAAGATGAAGCTAGAAAAGTTTGTCGGCATCTTGGGAACGATCGGTGCGAATGCCCCGTTTATCGGACTCTTAGGAACGGTACTCGGTATTATTCGCGCTTTCCACGACATGGCGACCCAAGGCTTGAGCCAAGGAATGGAAAACATCAGCGGTGGTATCGCCGAAGCTCTCGTAGCTACTGCGGTCGGTTTGATGGTGGCTATTCCCGCCGTTATCTTCTTCAACATTCTCAATAAGCGCATCTCGACGTTGGTTCGTCGGGCCCAGAGCGTAAGTGCTCTAGCTCTTAGCCAACCCGACAAGAAGAAGTAGGAGAAGACCATGGCTATGAAACTCGGTGATAACGACAGCACGGGCATTAATGAGATCAACATTACGCCTTTCGTCGATATCGTTCTGGTGCTTCTCATCATCTTTATGATTTCAACTCCTGCGATGGTTTATCGCGGAATGCGGGTGAATCTTCCTAAAGCAGTGAATAGCGTAGATCTCAGTCACGTCACCCTTACCGTTATGCTCACCGCCGAAGGTAAGCTTTACATCGATAAGAAAGAGATCACGCTTCAGGATCTCAAAGGGATCTGTGACAAGCTGAAGGAGAATAAGACGGAAGGCGATGCTTTACTATCGGCGGATGCTGCTGTCTCTCACGGCAAAGTAATGGAAGTGGCTGATTTCTTAAAAACGCAGGGAATTCATCAAGTAGGTTTTGCGACCAGTGGTGGGGGAGCCCAAGCTAAGTAAATTTGGTCTTTCTGTGTCATTACGAAGGTTGCTTCGTCGCTCCCGCTCCTCGCAATGACAACGGAGGTCTTCTGTCATTGCGAGCCGAAGGCGAAGCAAACTTGGATCAACAAATGGCGAATGGTCGATTCGCATTGGGGCTAGCGAGGCATTTGTACGACAAAGCAAAGCATGACCCTAAGGGTCCCGATAGAAGGATGAAAGCGTTTTCAACTTTTCATTGCCACGTAATGACTGCGACCTCCTACGGTAACACACGATAGGAGAGTGGACGGTTCAGTAGGATAAACCAGCGTTTCCTTGGCACGGTTTAATCGCTGTAGATTCATTTACCGGCGATAAACACCCCTAGGATGCCCTTTACGGAACGCCGTCACTCCTTTGATTCGATCGTTGGTATCCCATTGCCCACCGTGTGTATCTGTTTTACAATGTTCAGACGACGGGCAACAAAATTTAGAGTAGGCAAAATGAACAAGATGCCCATCAGAGGCTTTTCTCTTCTCGAAATACTCATCGCCCTAGGCGTTCTCGGAATTTTGGGAATAGCGGTAAACAAAATGCTGAGCACCCTCTTCCATGGAACAGCACATAGTTGGCAGCGTTCAGAACTCGTTTCTGCCCGTGACCAGATTAATGATTCGCTCGATTGCGTGGGAACCCTTAGCTCCAATACAGCTGCTGGTGTTATCGACCCTGCCGCCCCCGGAGCAAATTGCAATTCCACTTCGAGCAGCCAAGTGCCCCCTTACTTACGCTTATTTCGACGCACGGCCAATGGGGGAAGCGTTCCCTTGGGTGGCAATTGGGATCAAACTACCGGTTACCATACCGTCGGCGATTGGACGATCAGAGCGACCTGTTCAGCGGCGGAGCAGAGCCTCGTGGTAAGGGTAGCGCGCCCGCAGGGACCGGGCCTATTTCTCTCTGACCCACTAACCAAGCAGGTGAGCTATCACAAAAAAGTGTGGAAATAGGATGAAGGCGGCGTAGCCTCTCTGGTTGCATCTACAACCGGAACAAACCGGCCGAAGGCCGGAGAAGGATACGCCACCATGAAGGTAGAGAAACATAATGAAACGGAATCGT
>JBBQIT010000300.1:0-5756 GCA_038325205.1 Bdellovibrionota bacterium | reverse complement strand
TAAGCCCTGAGCGCCTCTGCCGCATCTTTCGGCGACAAGTCCGCTTCTTTGATAGTCGGATTTCCCCCTAGCTCTTTGGCCATTTTAATCGCACGAGTCTTCAATACTTGTTGTGCCATCTTCTGGGCGAGTGAGGAGTTGTCTTTAATTTTGCCGTCCTTATCCATGTTGGCCAACTCGAGCAGCTTATCGGTGCCATTGGTTTTATCATTTGCGTCTTGAAACGCTTTAACGACCTCGGCCACCTCTTGATTAGGTCCTTTGGCGAGCTTTTCAAGCGTTTCGGGTGAGGCGTCTGACAAAATTTGCTTTAGCAGCGCTCCGCTGAGATCCGTCTTAGGGTCGTAGCCTGTAATAGCATTTTTTTCTTTGGTGCCGTCTTTATCGGACGGGTGAAGCACGGGAGAAGTGCCCCTCGTTTTTTTGGGCGCGTCCCCGGAAGAATCAGAACTACCTCCGCCCTTGTTGTGAGCCGAGTCCGGTTCGCCGTCCGGATCCGTTGCTAAAAGGGGACGAACACAGGCAAACGAAAGGACAAACACAGCGACGAGGACTTTGTTCATGTTGACGAAATTTTACCTGAAAAATCATGCACGGGCCATGTGCCGACGGGAGTGCCGCGTTATTTCCCTAGAATATCCGTAGCTATCGTGTTCAAAGCATAGAATGGAAGCTGAAGCGTTATTCGATAATCTATTGTTATTAGGAAAAGCTATCTCGGTCTCTCTTGCGGCCTTGTTGCCAGTGGTAAACCCCATCGGGACTACGGTCATTCTCTTTGGAATGACGCCTGGAGCTTCCCCAGGTTCGCGCCGGCAGCTAGCGATGAGCGTATCTAGAAACACAATCTTAATCCTTGCGATACTATTGCTCCTGGGAAGCTATCTGCTAGCCCTTTTCGGAATTTCAGTCCCCGTCGTCCAGATGGCGGGCGGATTAGTCTTAGCCGCCATGGGGTGGCAAATGTTGAACCAACCAGAGCAAAAAGAGTCGCCCGTGGAACAAGCGGATTCCTACACTCAAGATCTCGATTCCAAAATGTTTTACCCTTTCACGTTTCCCATCACCGTCGGTCCCGGTTGTGTGGCAGTAGTGCTTACTTTAAGCGCTCACACCACGCATGATGGCTGGACGCAAACCGGTTTTGTAAAACTTGGGGCGTTGATAGGTATCGTTCTCGTGGGAATCGTGATGTATCTTTGTTTGGCCTACTCCAATCGTATCGTCGATAAATTGGGGAAAAAGGGAACCTCAGTGTTGATGCGGTTAATGGCTTTTATCGTGGTTTGTATCGGGGCTCAGATTAGTTGGGCTGGAGTGAGTACTTTGGTAGCGGGCCTTAAGTAAATTTTCGTTATCGCGAGGCCCGAAGAGCAGAAACAATTTTTACGATTGTTTCTTTTCCTGGGCCTCGCAACAACAAGTTGTGCGCCTTGTCTCGGCGCTTGCCGGGGCGTAGCCGACTTGTCCCGGCGTAGCCGAAGGCGAAGCGGGAAGGCGAAGCGGGAAGGCGAAGGCGGAAGACGGACTAGCCCTTTGGCTTGGCTTCTTCCTTTTTGGCTTCGCCTAATTCAAAATTCAAAGTCAGGTCGACTTTTTCACTGACGGCAACGCCGCCAGCTTCCAAAGCCTTGTTCCACGTAAGACCGAAGTCTTTACGATTAATCTCGCCCGTGGCAGAAAAACCGCGTCTCATACTTCCCTGCATGTCTTTCGCGGGAGCGGTGAGTTCATCGACTTTCAAAGTGACCTCTTTGGTCACTCCGTGAAGCGACAGATTTCCTACGAGGTCGAACTTCTTTCCCTTTTTTACGACCTTCGTAGATTTAAACGTAATGGTCGGGTATTTCGTGACATCAAAAAAATCGGGGCTCTTTAAATGAGCGTCTCGTTTTTCTTGGTTGGTGTTGATCGAGCTCACCGCGATGGTTGCTTCAGAGGTCGTCTTGGTGATGTCTTTATCATCAACATTAAAAGTTCCCTTGATATCAGCGAACGTTCCTTCAACGTTCGACACCATCATATGTCGGACTTTGAAGCGAACCGTAGAATGGGCGCCATCAATATCCCATTGGGCTCCCGAGGCGAGGGCACTTAAACAGGCCAAAGCGCAAAAAGTTGAAGCGACTGCGATGCGAATCATAGGTGAATCCTTTTTCATGTGTTTATCCTCCGATGAAGGTTCATCAAAAAATCAGTTGGGTGAGGATGCCCCAACGACTTTTCATTGGCAAGGAGCCGGCCAAAGATCCGATAACGCAATGAATCAACAGCAGCAAAATCAATCAGCTAGCAGCCGAATCCCTCGATACCAGCTCCTGAGTACCGGAAAATTGCCTGGAACAGCGTAGTTTCCCACCATCTCCATGAGACGCAATCGGGAGGCCACGCCGAGGTCGGCGTAAGAGATCTTTTCACCCAATAAGTAGCTCTGCTGTGACAACTGTTCTTCTAACAACGACCAATGGGTATTGAGCTCTTTCTCCCACTCGGCCTGCTTCGTCATCGCGGCTTCCGGAGACATCCCGTGGCCGGCTTCGAAACGAGCTCGGTACCTTTTGCGGTCTGCTTCTTTCGGAAGAAATCTAAGGAGGTCTCCCACCAGAAAGCGAGCTGCGCTCGGGAAAACCTTGGCATCCACCCAACCATTCACCATGTCGCAAAGTTCCGGAGTGGCGTTGCCTGGATAAAGCGTTGGCGCCTCTTTCTTCGATTCCAGGAAACGGGCGATATTGGGAGAGTCAGTAATGTATTGCTTCTCCCACTGAAGGACAGGAACCGCACGATACCCGCCGGTCAGTTTCTCGACCTCATCAATAGTAGAGGGCATGTAATTTTTGGTTTCGAAAGGCATGCCCTTTAAAGCAAGCGCCCAACGAATGCGGATACAGAAATGGCTGTGGGGAAACTGATGCAAAGTGATGTGGCTCATAGGCCGGGATCTAACATCAGTTTTCTTGAGACGTAAAGGACGGGGCGGCTCGGTTCATGGAGAGGGCGTTCACAGCGTGAGGGCACTCGGTATTTTGATAGAGAATGCCGGCACTTCCCTTAACGACATAGGGAGTGTCCTTGCCAAAGAGCTGGTAAGGATGGGGATGGCTTAGATCCTTTAGCACTGTGAAGCATCCCGTATTTCCATCGCAAGGAATGCGAAAGGGATTGGGATCAGAAATGCCAGAGGAGTTGTAGCGCGAGATATAAACGTAATCGTACTCATGAAGTCTTGAACAGACGTACCTTACGTTATCGACTTCCCTGTCGCCCCGAAAAGTAAAGTATTGGTCGGAGGTAACAGCGAACTTTGCGTGTTGTCCTACTAGCGGCAAGACTTCATTGCGAACCGTATCGGGAAGATCCGACTCAACTCTTTGGAAGCTTGCCGAGTAACTTTTAAATTCTCGCGCAAACAGAGGAGAAAGGGCAAGCACCACGACGGCGATCGATAGCGCTCTCATCCATTTTTGTCGCTCCAAAGCGACGGCAGTCAAGATGCCTAAAAAGCAAACTCCGCTAAACCAAACGTAATTGGGTTGAAGCGTCCAGACAAAGACACACAGAAAAAGATACAGAAAGGAAGAACCAAAAATCGCTAACAACACTCGAGAAACTTCCTCACGACGGCGCAAAAAATAAAGACACAAAAATCCGCCTAAGGTCAGGACTAAAAATAGATAGGGTCCAGCAACGATAAGCGGATGCTGCATTTCAACGAAAAACTGATGGACCGTTCCCCAGAAGCCTTTGCCTTCCTTTAGGGCTACGAGATACGGAAATGTTGAAAGAGGCACTTGCTTAGAAAACCTAGCGTAGGCCTGTGGATCACTTAGATAGATAGGAAGGTTGCAAAGGGCAAAGGTTAGGCCGGCCGCAGCTAACGCAAACAAGGGTTTCCCAAGCGGCTTCACTTTGTTCGCTAAGTAGATCCCGCAAGCTCCTAAGACAAAAAACACTCCGGCAGCGGGCGAAGTTGCTGCACAAACTCCTAACAGTACGCCGCTCAAAGCTATCGTTCCTATACCGCTAGCTTCTTGGGCGACTAACCATGCGGCCCAGCCCCAGACTAACGCCAATTCGTCCGGCCTATCTCCATCACTAGAAAGAAAGCTAATAGCCATCAATGACAAAGCCGCAAACCAAAGCTTTCGCTTGTCCGTTCTTATCCACGGAAGAAAAAAGAGTCCTATGAGAAGCGAGCGCAATACGCGAAGCAAAGCGTCAAACGCCAGAGACTGCTTAAGCCCCAGGCCTACCAATTTTGTCCAGACTCCAAAGCAGAAGGGATAGACAGGAGGATAGTAAGAAAAAACAAGCTCCCTATCGGCCGGCATGTTGGGCAAATTCTTGGCAGCAAATCGCCCGTGCATAGCCAGATTCACTCCCGCCTCCTTAAACAAAAATACGTCAGTAGAAGGAAGTTTGGCTTCGGACAGCACCGTTAGGCTTTGGAGAACGACGCCTACGAAAATTAAGATCACCCACGGAGCGTTTTTAGGAATTTTGGGCATGGAGGCTTCCCCGACAGTGCGTGTTCTTAAACAGTACGCCGCCGTTGCTATAAACTTGGTGGGTCGTCTTATAGCCCAGGACCGTTAAAATTTTAGGATCTCGAAAATCATGAACCGCCGTGAAACAGCCGCGCTGTTCGGCGCAAGGGGACGAAAGCGGGGAGTTCATTACCGAGTGTTCTTCGTTGTTCGTCACGTAAATATAATCGTACTCGTCGAGCCACGGACAAACGTAATAGGCCATCGAGACCTCTTTAGCGGGGCGAAAGGTAAAAAATTGATCCGGAGGAACGGCTAACTTAGAAGTGGGCTCGATATAAGAGAGGACGCGTTCGCGGATCTCTTTTCCCGTCTGTCCGACCGGAAGTTCGAACGCGTCTATTAGATAACGGCTTTCAGAGATAACCCCAGGAATAACGGCCAACGCCAAAGCAGCAAACACAAAAGCGTTTTGTCTTCTTCGCACCGGCATCTCGGAAACGGGAACCGATCTCGGGGTTGGGGAATCATTGAGCCAGAGCGAAGCCAACATCAAAAAGGCGGTGATACAGGGAAACCAAAGGTAGCGTGGCTGTTCAGACCAAACGAGAGTTGCCAAAGGAGCATAAACCGCTGTGGCTAGGAGAAAGGGGAAGATCTGATCGGCTACTTTCGTATGCCGCATTCTCGGCCAGAGCGAAATAATGGTGCCAAAGAAAAGCATCATAGGAAGCAACGCAAATTTTCCAGCAAACCAAAACGTCGCTATCCAGTGCCAGCAAAAATTAGCGAGAGAGCCGGAAGACGCAAAGCCCTTGGCATACGGAAAGACAGAAAGAGGTAACTGCGCCGAGAACCTGCCCCAGGCATGGCGATCGATTAAAAACACCGGCAAAGAAATGAGAGAGAAAGTGAGAACGACCGCTAATCCGTTGGGGAGAAGTTCTTTAAACGGGGGACGATGTCGCAAAAAATAGAAGGCGCAACCTAGCCCAAAGAGCACACTCGCTGCCGGAGATGAAGCCGCACAAAGGCCTAGGCAGACTCCGGAAAGATTAAATCGGTCTCCAAATGGTCTTGGACCAGCCAGTAGGATCCAGCTCAGTAATCCAAAGACCAACGCCAATTCGTCGGGCCTATCATTATAGTAAGGCAGAAAAGAGAGACAGAGTAGTGATGCTAAAATAGCGAGAGCTTTGGGGCCGTGATAATTCAGACGGGGAATTAGCCAAGGAGCCACAAACAGAAAGAGTAAGAGAGTACGAAGTC
>JBBQIT010000299.1:0-5759 GCA_038325205.1 Bdellovibrionota bacterium | reverse complement strand
TATCATCTAGGGACCTATCTTCGGCGACGACGGTGATGGGTTCTTTCACCGCGTCCTGATATTCCGACGGCAAAATAAAATCGGCCTCGAGCATCTTTTTAAGCACAAGGTCTCGACGCTTTTTTGCTCTATCGGCATATTTATGCGGGTCTTGGGAATTAGGGGCTTGGACCATGGCAGCGAGTAACGCGCTCTGCGAAAGGGTCAATTCGGTCGCTGGAGTATTGAAATAGTAACGAGCGGCTTCGGCGATTCCGTGAATTTCGTGGGTGCTCCATTGTCCTAAATACACTTCATTGAGATACGCTTCTAAGATCGCTTCTTTGGAGTAGCGCATCTCAGTGATGAAAGCGAAAAGAGCCTCCTTAAGTTTGCGAGAGATCTTTTTCTGCTTCGTAAAGAAAAGATTCTTCATGAGCTGCTGGGTAATGGTACTTCCCCCTTGAGAGGCCCGGCCCGCTTGGAGATTTTTGAAAAAGGCTCGAAAGATGCCGCGAACGCTGATCCCGTAATGTTCTAAGAAGTGAGGATCTTCTATGCCCATCACCGCATATCGAATCGAAACGGGCATGTCCGACAGAGCAATCGCGTTTTGTGTGCGCACGCGACCGGCGAGGTAGCTTGCGATCTGTTTGGGAAGGCTTTCGAAAATTTCTACGGCAGAGTCGTTATCAAGGCGGTGAATTTCCTTAACTTCTAAAACCCCTTTGTCCTCTTCAAACTGAATTCTGGCTTTGACGCGGTCTAAAGGATGGCCCGCGCCCGTGAACTCTGGCCGAAACAAGATCAGACTGGGTGGGGTGACTCCCTTTTCCCAAGCATAGTCGCCAGCCAAAAGGTCATCGGGGGCGCCGACCTCATGGTACCCCTGATCCTCTAGCTGGGTCCGTAGCTCTTTGCGGGTAATTTTCTGATGGACCCGTATGGGAGCTACCATTGAGTAGAAGATCGAGGCTTTGGCGGAATGGAGCTGCTCCATCCGGGTGTCGATCGTGCTGTTAATGAGGCTAATGTAGGCGAAAAGAGCCAGCACCCCGAAGGCGAATAGCCCCAGGAGTACCGCGGCGCCCCAAAAAATAAGCCCTTTTGAGTGTTTTCTACGGCTGGAATTTTTCATCATTGAGATTGTCTATGAAAATAACTTTGAAAACAATTGGCCCCATCGGGTAGTCTCTGTTTCATGCGACTTAAAGAGGCTCAGGTAAAGTCTGTCTGCCAAAAGGTACTGCTTACCCTTCGATCAAAGCAACTGATAAATCTGAAGAAGGTTGAATCAGACGTGTTGGCGAAGATGGAAGAGATCTTCATTAAAGACCTAAAGGTCGAAGATGAGATCAACAGAGAGGCCGAGAAGCTCCTGGAGCAATACACTCGGACGATGGGTGACAAGATCGACAAGAACAAGATGTTCCAGATGATCAAAAAGCAACTCATCAAAGACAAGAACGTCATCATTTAGGGGTACTCGATGATCTCCGAGGAAAAGATAGGCCACATTCTGCATCTAATGTTGGACGGGATTGAGAAGGCCGGGATGGTGACCTATCCCGATAAAGACATGGCGGTGAGAGAAGGCCGTAAAATCTGCTTTCAATATGTCAGTCAGTTGATGGCGGTTGCGGATGCCGCTCTGGAACGGATTACCAGCCAAAAGAATGCTCCCCCTCAATACAGCCCTCAGTTTGAGGTGCTCTATCAAAAATACTACGAAGAAGAGATGAAGAAACGGGGCGGTTGACCTCTCCATAGGCCCTTATAATCCCTCCATTTTCTGCTTCACTAGTAGCCAACTCTATCGTAGGTTACGCTTTATGATTAAACGAAGTAACTTCGCGTTTTTGGCTGTTTTGTGCGTTTTTTCCTCCCAAGGGGCCTTTGGCGCCTCATTGAATTTCGGTGGAAGCTTCAGAACTGAAGGCAACCTGTACAACAAATTGGACTTAGGAACGGGTGGAACCACCCCCTCCAAGACCTACTTAAGTGCGCGGGCCTTACTTGAACCGAAGCTTATTATCGATGACCATTTCACTTTAAATTCGCAGTGGTCTTTATTAACTTCCCCTAATATGACCCCCGGAAACAATCCCTCTGGCGGTGGTCTAGGCTATGGCCAAGGCGGATACATCTTCGGAGACCCCAATACGGCTAGTCTTTACCTCAGCCGGGCATGGCTCGAATGGACCTCTGACTTCGGCGTCGTCCGTGTGGGTCGTATGCCAGTCGCGTGGGGATACGGACTTATCTGGGATTCGGGCAATGAAGTTTGGGATGATTTCCAGACCACATATGATCGTTTGGAGTACCAACTGCACTTCGGTCATTTGATCGGTGCCATCGCCTATTCGAAACCTCGTAAGCTTTCCACCTTAGGAAATGCCAACGACCAAGATTTTTATTCCGCGTACGTTAAGTACGAAAACCCCGAACAAGACGTAGAAGCCGGAGTTGTCTTCCAACGTGAAGTCCGCTCTTCCAACCAAGGGGCAGATTTGATGACGGTAGCCAACCCGTTGAATGTTCAGTATCCCGCTGGCTCTAATTTTGTTGCGCCTCCTTTGGGAAGCCGAGCTCCTTACGCCCTTTCCAATAACACGATCGACGTCTACTTCAAGAAGACGGTCGATGCCTTTACGTTTGGTGGTGAATTCGGTTGGTTGTCGGGAACCGCGACTGACTTTAGCAGCCGTGGAGCTCCAGACAATCTCAACGCCCTCGGATTTATGATCAATGTGACGTACGAACTTCATAAGGTTAAGGCCTTCATCGATTTCTTGTACGCGAGCGGTGATTCGAATCTTTCAGATGGCAACTTGACCGGTTTTGTGGAATTGAACCGCAATCGTCGTCCCGGCCTAATTTTAGGACGCGAGCTTCTCGGTCGTTACGCCAGCAATACGGCGCAAATGGGAAGTCCTCTCTATTACGGCACTCCGAATACTTTTTCCGGCGTTCTTTATTTGCGACCCGGTTTTCGGTTCGAATGGTCGGAATCGTGGGCGTCAGGCATCGAATTCATTTACGCTCGAAAAGCTGCTGCTTCGGCCGGAGATCCTTCTGCGTTAGGTCTAGAAATTGATCTTGGTACGGATCACGCCTTCTACAAGAACTTCAACATGGGCATCGATCTCGGTTATCTGTTCCCGGGTGCCGGTCTTTTGGGCGCCGGAAGCAGTCCTTCAGGTGTGTTTGCGGTTCGGACGACGGCAGCGCTTAAGTTCTAGCCGTAGCCCGCGCCCTACAGAATTGGGTGCTTAATGAGGCAAGTCCTCGCAATAGTTCTTTTGGCGGTTTTTTTTATTACCGCTTCGCCAAAAGCTCTATCAGCTCCTTCTGATTCGCTCTCATTAGCGGCTCAATATTACTATTCTCATCACGACTATCCCCAAGCTCTGGGTTTGTGGTCTGAGGTCCTGAAAAAGGACCCCATCAACACCATGGCATTGCTTCGCGTTTGCGAGCTTAAGATTCTGACTGAGGGCAGGGAAGCTTGCCGAGAGCTTATGTTATCTAATTTAGAGGGCCCCAATCTTCGAACCACCGAGTCGCGAAAGTTTTTGATCGAAAGGTTCCGAGACCTTCAAAAATTGTTTCTAACGGATGAAGGCCAGACTAGTTATTTACAAGCGGTCTCTTGGGTTAAGCTGAAAGAGCTTCCTAGGGCTCTTGCAAGTTTTGAGCGCGCGAGCCAGTTAGAAAAAGGGAACGCCTCGGTGCTTCGTGAGAAAGCCAAAACAGAGAAGTTGATGGGACAATGGGATTCTTATCTCCAAACCTGTCAGCTGGCTTACGAAAATGATCCTTTCGATCCCGCTGTCGTAGAAGAAACGATGGAAGTCGGATCGTATTTGGGCAATTACGAAAAGGTAGTTTCGATTCAACACCGAAGCGTTTCTACGAACACGATTCGTTCACAAATTGCTTATGCGTTTGCGTTGGTTCAGATGGGAAATGTAACGGATGCTTTGCCTTTACTACAAACGATCGCTGGGCAGGGAAAGATCACTTCCTTACATCCCATCGTTTGGTATTCTCTGGGGAAACTCTTCTCCCAAAAACGAGATGGCCATTCAGAAGCCGTCACCTACTTGCAACGCTTTCTTTCCTCTACCGCGCGTCCTGAAAACCTTCTCATCGAAGGGTGGGACCCGTATCGTTCTACCGATAAAGTAGACGAAGCCAAAAAGCTCCTCGCCAGTTTAGCCAGTTAGGGCGTATTCACCCGGTTGTCGATGACGATTCGTGGCTGAGTGTAGAGACAATTAACCCATCGGTCTAATCGCGACTTCACTTAAATTGCTGTTATCGAAAGAAAATCCTAATTTCATCGGTTGGCGACGTTCTTGCAAAATTACCCATCGAAGTTCCGGGCGTAGTGCGTCCGGCGGTTTGTATTGTGGGTGAATTAAAGTGGCTAGCTCGACAAAAAAGATGAGTGCGATTGCAAAATGGCTGGTTTTGCCGGCGATTATGTTTTCCGGAATTCTGATGATTGTTAGCTGCGGCGGCAAAGAGAGTTTCGCGAGCAAGAATACCACTGAGTTTTTCGTAGAAGATTTCAATCCTCCTTTCATCGATGTGCTTTGGATGATCGATGATCGCACCGATTTAACGTACACTTCTTCGATCAGAAATCACTTAATTGGAGAAGCTCAGACCTTCTTCTCTCGCTTGGATCAAATGACCGATAGCGATTACCGAATGGCTATCATCAACGGAGATTCTAGTCAGGCGGGAACCTTGTTGCCTCATCCTTACGGCGTGCCTTTGACTAAGGGTTTAGGAACGCTCCCTGCTCGAGTAAATGCTTTTACTAGCGTCATTGGCCAAATTATTGGACTAAGCACTTCTTCGACGATGAGTGGTTTAGAAAATGCCCGTTTAGCCCTTGCTGGCTCTTTTGTTCCTCGAGCCGGCGTGCCGCTAGTGATGGTATTTATTTCTGATACCGACGACCATTCTGTGCTGCCAAGTGGTGCCGGAAGTAATCCCATTTCGTATTATTCTTCGCAATACTTGAACGCGGTGGGAAACAACGCCAACCTGCTTAAGGTTTATTCGATTAACTATGTCGCCGGTGGCGCTCACTGTGCGAGCCAGTCTAATATCGACCAGCCAAGCGACTACAATAACAACTTTGATAAAGTATCGACGCAGCTCGGCGGACAGAACGTAGATCTTTGTGGAAGCTTTGGAAATACCATCGACCTCAACGGTTTAAAGCTTTCTACCCCGAAAACGACTTTCCATCTCTCGAAAGTGCCTGACGTTACGACGTTAACCGTTAACATCTACGCAAACGGTCAAAGCTTCCCTACACCAGCTTTCATGTTTAATACGGCGACAAACAGCATCGTGTTCGCAGCCGCTCCTCCGGCCGGAACTACGATTCAAGTCGACTACTTGAGCCACTAAAAAGCCTTCTCGACCTATCTTTGGTTTCTACGGTAAACTGAATTCGACGGAATTTCTTTGCCATAGAATCACATGAAAAAAACAATACTTCGTTTCTTGGGACGGCATGTTTACGGAACCTTCGTTCCTTTGCCGCCAAACGATTTAGAAGGCGCTGAGACCTATCTAGAGACGTTGTGGAGGGACGCGCCTACTCATGTAGCCCTAATGCACACTGTGATTGCTGTAGTCGTATTCTTCTTGCCGCCCTTTCTTTTGCTTAGACCAAAATTTATTAACAGGCTTAACGAAGACGAACGCGAGCGGTTCCTCGTGGCGATGATGAAATCTGCGATCTACCCGATTCG
>JBBQIT010000298.1:0-5766 GCA_038325205.1 Bdellovibrionota bacterium | reverse complement strand
GATCATGGAATCTGCCAAGTCTTGTTCGGATCGTTTGGCACTAGGCTGTTCGAATACAAACCTCACCTCATCCATCTTGATGAGACCCGCGTCTCCTAAGGCTGACTGGAAATCCTTATGTTGTCCTGGATCGAGCACAACACTTGCCCAATTAAATTCCCCTGCTCTCACACTAGTAAACTGTAGGGCTTCGTCGCCTAAATTGGTCACGCGAATCCATTTTGCAAACTTCGAGGAAGCCGAAGATCTGAAGGAGACAGGGCTTCTCCCTTCCTGGTACCTAAGCGACGACCAGCCCGTGCCATTACTTGTGAAAGGGTCTTGATACGCAATGGGCTTCCAATTCTCTTTCATCGCGATCTTATTGGAACTCGCCGAAGAAAGCAGTTCCCGCGCATTTAGTTTCGCCGCTTCGACTTGCATGAACTGTTCAGTCCTGAGCAATTTCTGATGCCGGTTTTTTGCTTTAAAAGATCCAAGGAAGGCCTTCATCTCTTCGTCGGAAACATTGGCCCAGGTGGCAAGCGCAGTGCTGCCCTTACCGTAAAGCTGCTCTTTCATCTTTACGAATTCGTTTTTCCAGGCACGAGCTTTTTCCACCGCAGCTTGGGATTTCTCGATAGCGGAATGAATCCACTCTGTTTCGTAACGAACATCGCCTACTACCATGTATTTGGAGATCGCATCGCAGGCAGCCTTAAGATCTCCATCGGGTCCCACCTTGCCTAAGATAATGCCTTGAACCACGAGCTTAGTGTCTGAGGCTGTCTCTCCCAAAATTTCTGTCACCACAGGGGCGCCTGAGTCGCCTTTGCAGTTCACTCCGGCATCCCCGTTAGCCGTTATATAAGTGAGAAGATGTTCCTGAGGACCCACGTTTAATTTTCCCTCGGCTTTTTGAAGATCGCTAGCGTCGGGATAACGCTGAATAAAATTCTTGAGAATAGGAAATCCATACTCTTTTCCCTGTTCACTGAACCGCCCGTAAGCCACCGTCATGGCGCGTTGCCCTTCCGTTACCCAGGAATCCGCTGAGGCCAACTCTAAAGGGGTGTGCGTTTTCGCAAAAGCTTCGGCTTCCGCACTTTCCAGAGAAAACACCGCATAGTCTGCCGTGTTTTGTGTCTTTCGAAAGTTCTCGTGAATCACAATACTCACGGGATCAACGTGATAGGGTTGAAAATCGACAAAGATTTTGGCAAATCGTCGATTCTTATCGAGCTTTCCTTCTAACGTCGCGAAACATAATGCGGACGTCAAAAAATAGGCAGGCTTTTGGATGTAGACCGCAGAACAACCGTCGATGTCGAAAGGGATGGTGGAAATACCCAACACATTTTTCTGAGATTTCTGAGCGATCGGATCGCTACCCACCTGAGCGAGATAGCCAGTAGCTTTAGTGAGAGTTTTATAGAGGGCTGCTTTCGGATCTTTTTTTTCGATCGCATCCGTAAGATTGATGCCGTTCGACATGCCAAAGGAAAGGGATGAGAACAAACTCAACCAAAGGAACCTTCCAAATCGCATGTGAACCGCCCTATCTTAAAAATCCCAGTCAATCGTCGTACGACTGCCGCTCGTACGAACGCGAACGCTTCCGCCGCTGCTATATCGGCTGCTGCTACTACTGCTGCGACTGCTATAACTGCTACCGCTCCCCGGTACCGTTCTCGTGTACGTATCTCCGCTTCGTGACCATCCGGATCTAGCCAGAGTCCTATCCGCCTGTGCCTGCGAGTCGTACCAAACGCCACCCACTAAGATTCGGCCGGTATAGCCAGAGTTATTCGAGTTGTTTTGAGCTCGCTGATTGGCGGCTCGCTGATTGGCCGCTTGCTGATCTCTCCACGCCTGGTTCGCGGCCTCTTGTTTTTCCCGAGCTGCTTTCTGTGAGTTGTACCAAGCGATCGACTGCTCGCTTCCATTCTTAAAATCGACTCGGACCGCCTTGGGGTCCCCTTTAAAGCCTCCGAAATTTATGGAGTAGAGCGTATCGACGTAGTTATTAAGCCAAAAATGATCATAAAATTCCCCAGGCTGCAAAACCCTATTAACCGCTTTAGGGTTACTGGTACTCGCCGCAAGGGTAATACTCGTATAGGAGATCGGCTTCTCCCCGATATTTCGAATCCGGGCGCCATAGGAAGGCACGTTGTATTTTGGGTTATAAAAGTTAAGCTCGGTCGCGCCCACGCTTGCCGTGGAAGGACCACCGTATCCCCAATCCTTGGCTGGCGGCACCCACGGATCATCGACTTGCAATTCCTGCCATTTCTCGACCATCGCCACTTTATTCGTGCTGGCCGAAGAGAGAGACTCCCGAGCCTGCCGACGAGCCGACTCCAACTGCATTACTTTGTTGACCTCAATATTTTGTTGATGGAACCCGATGCCCTTTAAGGGCTTTACGATAGTTTCCATTTCATCCCAGGGAAGCTCTGCCCAAAAGCTGAAAGGATTTTGCGCTCCATAGACTTTCGCTCGCTTGTCGGCGAAATATTTCGTCCATACTTGAGCATCACTTGAAGATTTGGCGGAATGCGCAATCGCTCCCTCAATCCACTCCGACTCGAATCGCAAATCGGCGACGACCATATATTTGGAAATGGCTTCACACGGTGTTTTGGAATTTCCATCAGGACCCACTTTGCCCAGAATAATTCCTTGAAGCACTAAAGTGGGTTCCGTTCCAGGCTCTCCCATCATCTCAGTCGCTACGAGACCGCCGGAGTCGCCTTTGCAGTTCACGCCCATATCGCCCTTCGCCGTGACGTAGGTGAGCAAGTGTTCTTGGGGACCGACGTTGAGTTTGTCGCCAGCCGCCTGAAGATCGGAGGCGTCGGGATAGCGCTGGATAAAATTCTTCAACTTCGCAAATCCGAATTGCTCGCCAGCTTCTGAGAATCTGCCGTATCCCACTGCCATGCTGACCTGACCTTCAGTCATCCAATAGTCTTCTGGCACAATATCGATTGGCGTATGATTTTTGGCGAAAGCTTCGGCCTCGGAAGCTTCGAGAGAAAAAATAGCGAAATCCGTTTCGGCCAACGTCTTTCCGAAAGTATCGTGAACGACAATGCTGACCGGGTCCACATGATACGGCTGAAATTCGACATACACTTTCGCGTATTGGCGATGCTTATTTATGGTGCCGTCGGGGTTCGCAAAACACTTTGCCGAAGAGAGAAAGTAAGCAGGCTTTTTAATATAGACGGTGGAACAACCCGCGATATCAAAAGGGACCGACGAAAAGCCCATGACATTCTTCTGAATCTTCTCGACTACTGGTTCGCTATTAATGAGAGCTAAGTAGCCAGTCGCTTGCGTCAGCTTTTTATAGAGCGCTGCTTTGGGATCTTTTTTCGCTATCGCTTCTGTGAGATCGATTCCGTTAGACATCGCAAAGGAAAATGAACTGACCAGTAGTGCCGCCATTATTGTCTTGAGTCGTGTCATGGAGTTCTCCTTAATACCTTCTACGTTTCGGATCATAGTTCAGATCCCATCGATTGTTGTGAGCCGCAATATCCGAATTCCAATTAGCGTTACGATTGTTGAGGTTGATCGTGTAATACAAAACTTCCGTGTTCCAAGTTCCGTTCAGAAGTAGCGTGTTCTTATATTCGTTTAACCACTTATCCTTAGCTTGCAACGGCTTCAATACTACGTCATCGGCTTTCCAGATAGCGTTGTACGCTGCATTTTCGGCGCCCCTGACATAGGCGTCGCCCGCTTCATAAGACCTAACACTCAACCACGAGGCTCTTTTCTCGTGAGTCATGTTTGCTGGGGTCGTGAAGTAAAGCGACACACTTTTAGCCCTGAGTAACCTAAGCGTTCGATGGGTAATATCTAAAGCCTGTCCGGGTCTTAGGACGGTGTTGTTGTTCCAAGACTCGCTTCCCCAGCTGCCGTGCTCGGTTGACGAAGACGAAAGTGTCATGGGCCCATCCCCAAGATTTCTAATTCTGATGAACGAGACAAACTGCTCGGGGGCTGGGTTTTGAAATGTGAAACCTGCAAGGCGGGGAGCGAACCGCCAAGCGACTCCCCCTTTATCCATGCCGCCCCACGGATCTTCGTTCGCGAGCGCCTGCCATCTCTCCGCTCGATTCACTTCTTGTTTACTCGAAGCCGCTAGCCAATCTCTTGCGTGGAGTCGTGACTGCTCCATCTGCATGAATTGACTGATATCAACAAAATTTTGATAATCCGTAACGCCCCTTAGCGAGTCTATATATTGTGAGAGCTCTTCTACGGGAAGGGAGGCCCAGGTGCCAAACGCATTACTTCCTTTTCCGAAAAGACGATCTCTTCGGGAATACAAGATACTTTTTAGCTCTGCGGCCATCTGAACATTAGAGTGGATCTGTTGAATCGCTTTTTCGATCCACACCGTCTCGTAGCGCAAATCAGCGACTACCGCGTATTTGGAGATACTCTCACACGCCGCAAAATTTCCGTCTGGCCCGACCTTGCCCAAAATCACTCCTTGAAGGAGGAGTTCGCTAGGCTGACCCGATCCATTGTTCACTTCAATAAAAGAGCCAGCACCGGAGTCGCCTTTGCAGTTAACACCTTGGCTTCCATCCTTCGTCACGTAGGTAAGGACGTGTTCTTGCGGGCCCACATTTAGTTTTCCATTCGCTGCTTGCAGATCGGTTGCGTCGGGATAGCGATGGATAAACTCCTTTATTCGAGGAAGTCCGTACTCGTTACCCGTTTCTGTTAGTTTTCCGTACCCAATAAACCAACTTCTCTGACCTTCGGTGATCCAAGTGTCTTCGGATAAGAGTGTTATCGGAGTGTGAGCCCTTGCGAACTCGTCTATCTGACCCGCGTCCAAAGAAAAGATCGCTAAATCGGCTTCCGCTTGGGTTTTATTGAAATCCTCATGGATGATGATCGTAGCAGGATCGATCTTATAACCTTTGCCCGCCACAAACACTTGCGCGAGTCGACGATTGCGATCGAGTTTTCCCTCTTTCGTCGCGAAACACTTGGCAGAGGTGATAAAGAAAGCCGGTTTGAGGAAATAGGTCGCCGAACATCCCGCCAAGGTAAAGGGAGAAAAAAGCACTCCCGGCCCGTTTTGGCGGTATTCGAGTCTGGTCGGCTCACTATTGATCATGCCGACGTAGCCCGTGGCATTGAGCAACTGACTAAAGATCGCAGCGTTAGGATCTTTTTTCTGGACGGCAGCCGTATGCACCGCCGCTAGATCGGCGGCTCCCGCCAATGCGAGAGCGAAACGGCCAACCGCCACAGAGGCAATCCACGCCAACGTGATACGTGTTCTCATAGATCACCTAGTTTTTAATGAGGAGTTCCGAACCTAATTTACCAATCCAGAACACACCGGTTTCGATGATGGCTAGATTGTAGGTAACGAAATTTTCGCCCGCTAGTTGCTCAAGCACTTCGGAGAACTTGCAATATCCGTTCTTTTCGCCATGCAAAGAAAGAATTTCGGTCGCCGGATCAATCGTCATACATCCTGCGGCTTCAAACTTTCCGCCCTGTTTGCAAAACAAGCAGGTGCTGGCCGTCGCGCGAATGGCTGCCTTTTCCTTTTTAGCCGTTCGGTATTGAATGAGCGCGGTCTTGGAATCTTTGCTGCCTTCATTTTTAAAAACTTCACCCACATGAGCCCAACAATCTTTGTGGTAGCGGGGGTTCTTAATCATTAAAGCTGTCGTCGAAAGTACGAGGTCTCCCGATTTCACCGCAGAAATAGCCACTGTTTGACTCGACGATTTGCCGCCC
>JBBQIT010000297.1:0-5780 GCA_038325205.1 Bdellovibrionota bacterium | reverse complement strand
CCAAGGGCCCGCCTGATGCCGGATCTTCACCCGAGTGAGCCAAAAACTAATGATAGCGGCCCCAATGGCTGGGGCGGCTCGCAAAATCCCTAGCCCTTTAGGACCGGTGTGCAGAATATCTGCTGCATAAATAGGAAGAAGTGCTGTCACGCCTCCGAAAAAGACCGAGACCATATCAAGCGTTAGTGCAGGCAATAGAATCGGATGCTTAAAGACGAAAGATGCCCCCGAGAAAAGTTCTGTGCGGATCCTATGGCCAATTTTAAGCTGCGGTGCCGCTGGCTTTGCTTCGATCAATACGACAGCGAAGATCGCAAAGAGCAAAAATAGAGAAGCCGTTCCGGCGGAAAACGAAACACCTAGCCATCCAAAGAGAATTCCACCCACGCCGGGGCCTGAAATCCGAGAGAGTTGAAGGGCGGTTGTTGTCCAAGCCGACGCCCGAGGAAGATCTGCTCGAGCCACAAGTCGCGGGACCGTGGCGTAAATTGAGGGTTGCGCAAAGCCGCGCGCTGAACCGGTTAGAAAGGAAGCACAATAAAGCGCTACGATCTGGAAGTGAGTGCTAAAGCCCATGGAAGGGGTTTGCGAAAGAAAAACCACCAAGGCGGAGAGAAAACTTCCTAACAAAACATTGCGGTAAACAAAAAGGGGACGGCTCTTGTCTACTAAGTAACCCGCGTAGAGCGCTATCCCAATAGCGGGAACAGCTTCCGAAAGACCTATTAAACCCAAATGAAGGGGATCCCCGGTCAAACGATACATCTGCCAGCCAACAATTACCGCCTGCATTTCGGTAGCGAACCCGAAGAGAAATCTGGCCGAGAGAAGTTTTTTAAAATCCAGAGGTAAGGAGTTCATGTAATCTTAACAAAAAACTAAGCCGTTTTGTCGCTCGACCTTTTCGAAACCTTCTTTTCTGTTCGTAACGCTAAAGTGTGGGCCACTTTCATCCACTTCGCGAGGTCACTCTTCTTTTTATGCATTGAAGGGGGCACCAGTACCCAATGCGACATTGTCATCTTTCCAGCTTTCCAAGGAGCTGAGCCTTTCAGCTTCATGAGACTTTCGAATGTCTTCTCCTCGGGAAGGCGAACTCCTATGCGGCCTTCTTTCCACACCAAGCCAAACACGGCGTCGTTCGCGAACAAGCCGTGACAACCAAACATGCGCTTGGTTTTTGTCTTGGGAAGTCCTTCCACCACTTCATTCACCACGCCTTCCAAAACAACCAATGCTTCTTTGCTTACTTTCGCCATTCGAGCCTCCCTCTAGCTCTTGCTAAACGGTCATTCGAGGGAAGGAAAGTAAAAAGTAGCCCCGTCGGAGTTTTCAGGCCGACGGGGCGCGAAAGATTACAAGTGGCTTAGGTAAGTGAAAAGATCTGAAGCTTTTAAGCTCCCAAATCCAGTCGTAGGATCCCATCCGACCCCGGCAGAGAACTTGCCGTTACTTCCGGAGATAACATCTCGGAAATAGGCCGACTGATCGTGCGTGTTCAGCGCATACAAGATGGGATTTAAAAAACCAAGGGGCTTAGCTCCCCGCGCGGCTCCTACCATCGTGAGAAATCCCGCCCATTGCGGGGCGGCCATGCTCGTACCACCCACGACTTGACTCTTTCCTGCCGCGTAGACGGCTTGGCCTGATTTGGGATCTGCGTTGAACGCGACGTCGGGAAAAGCGCGGCCAGTGTATTTCGTGGAATCTAACGCCGATTGATAGTCGGGTTTGGAATAAAGCTTACTAATTCCGCCGCCACTTCCGCTCCACGTTTTTTCCGAAGCTTGTCCATTGGTAATCATAAGAGTGGTTCCTCCGATTCCGACGACATTGGGACTTGTCGCAGGATACGATGCTGCTTGGGAGCCGTCTCCGTCGCAATCTGAACCGGTATCTCCGGACGCATTTAGAATATTTACTCCTTGGGCGATCGCGCGAGCGAAAACTTTGTCCATGTCTTGTTTGTGAGAGATCGCGAGTTGATCCTCACAAAGACCCCAACTGTAGTTTACTACTTTCGCTCGGTTATCATCGAGAATGGCGGTGAACATCGCCAACTCTCCGGCGTCGCTATTAGCCGCCGAGGCAAATACATGGACCAATGCCCCTGGCGCCATCATGCCAGTAAACTCTGCGTCGAGTTCGGTCTCTACGGCTGAGTTTGCGTTGAAGGTCGCGGTTCCATTAAAGCTAATGGTATCAACGACAGGCGCAGGCTTAATATTATTCATCGACCAGAAATGGTTAACGTCACCTTCTGTGTAACCGTCGAAAGTGGCGATAGCCACATGCTGACCGGTCGCGGTTGCCCCTGACTGATAAATGGGATCGAAACCATACGCGGTCTTAATGGCAGCCGGGGAAATACCGGCGAATGCTAAAGGAACCTCGTGAAGCCTCACCAGATGCGGATGGCGCTTGGGACTAGATTGCAATCCATTAACAGCGGTGACGGTATTTAGCGGGGAAAGTGAATGGCTTTTGATAAGGGACGAGCGGGCTCGCCGGTTCAACTGGGCAAGATAGTTTCTCTCGGCCCGTATGGTGATCGTAAGATGGGTAGGTGACTCGCGAACGATCTCGGCGCCGTCATTTTTTAATTGGCTTAGCAATCTGTCGTAATCGATATCGCTTGGCCCAGCGATTTTTCTAATCTCTTCGGGAGAATAGAATTCGTGGAAACGACTCGACTGGGGATCCATCACTTCATTAGCGAGTGATTCTATAGGAACGGTCTCTTCCAATCGAATTACGGTTTCCACGGTGTCGGCGCTAGCCTGCTGCGAAGCGAGTGATAGAGAACCGTAAATGCCGAGCAGGGATAGTACTCTCCAGCGATTTGGATAAAGAAACACGTTTGCTCCTTTGGTTATATTCAATTTTCTAAAAAAATATGCTGAGGCAAGCTAATGAAAATAATCCCGGCTGTAGTCGGCTTGCTTGGTCCTAAAAACCCGCGTCCCACCCCTCTTACATTGTCGCTTTCTCAAAACTTTACAATTGGCGGACGAAGAGAATGGTAACAAAAGATAAGCGGCGCAGGAGTCAAAATGTCACTAGCCACCCGCCGGCGCTTTACCTTAGCTTGAACCGACGATATTTGGACAAACGAGCCCCCCTGATCTAGTCTCGAACGACATGAATGCGGAATCGGCTGTGGCAGAGGTTGCAGAGGATCGTTGGGGATTATCCCGACTTTTCCTTGTGCGTAATAGTTACTGGCTGAACTTTTGGCTGACCTTAGCCTATGCAGTGTCTGGGAAAATGGCCTTAATGATGGCCATTCCGCCTGGATATTCGACCCCCGTCTTTCCTCCGGCGGGTATCGCTTTGGCCGCGATTCTCCTTGCTGGAAATCGCGCGCTGCCTGGTATCTTTTTTGGTTCGTTCGTTTTAAATCTTTGGACTTCGGTCAGCCCTCTCCATACGTCGACGATTGTAAGCGCCTTTATTTTGGCTGCAGGCATTGGAACAGGAGCCCTACTTCAGGCCTTCGTGGCTAATTTCGTCGTTAAGAAATACGCCAAGTACCCATCCCCTCTCATTCAGTCGGGCGAGATATTGAAGTTTCTGTTCTGGGGTGGCCCTGTCGCTTGTCTAGTGAACGCGACTTGGGCCACGACCGTGCTGTGGATGGCTCACCTTATTTCGAGAGAGATTTATAACTTCACCTGGTGGAACTGGTGGGTGGGCGACACCATGGGCGTGCTTGTTATCACACCAATCCTTTTTGCTTTTTTTGCGCTGCCAAAAGCGCTATGGCGAAAAAGACGCATTTCGATCGTGATCCCTTTGGGCGTCACTATTTTTCTTAATTCCATTGTGTTCTTTCATGCCGACGCGTGGGAGCAGAAAAGCGTTCGTTTAGAATTTGAACGTACTGCAGATACGTTGGCGACGCAAATTCGAAAGAGCTTTGAGGGATACTTAGATTCTTTGTACGCTTTGGAAAGTGTCGTTACTATCACCGACGCCAAAGACAGGCGGGCTTTCGAAGTGGCGGCCGAACGATGGTACACGATGTACCCGGGTATCTATGCTTTCGCTTGGATTCCCAGAGTGATGAGCGCCGACCGGAAAAGCTTTGAAGCAAACTATCGTTTTAATAGAGATCCAAACTTTCATATTCAGGAAATGGGGCCCGACGGTAAGTTAGTAAAGGCGGCGGTTCGCGAGGTGTACTATCCTTCCACTTTCGTCGCTCCTTATCAGCAGGACGTAACTATTTTAGGGTTTGATCTGGCCACAAGTCCAGAGCGCAATCGCGCGATGCTGCAAGCGCGTGACTCCGGAAAAATTGCAGTCACGTCGCCGGTAAAATTGATTCAAAATGTGGCGGATCGATTCGCGATTATGGCATTCCTTCCTCTTTATCACGGAGATCATAGTTCCGTCGGGACTCGGAGGAAAAATCTATTTGGCTTTGTGAATGTGGTCTTAAGAATGGGAGATGTGATCGAGGCATCCACGAAGAGCCGGATTCCTATGGATCTAAAGCTTGCCGTGTCGAACGAACTTTTTCCGAGCGGACAGATTTACTACAGTGGCTTGACCCCAGCCGCCGAGGCAGAGTTCGCTAAAACGGATCACTTAGCTTCTCCGGCAATGCGCGCCTGGAACACGCGATTGGCGTTAGCCGATCGGCAGTATTGGTTATCTGTGATTCCTTCTCACGACTATTGGATCAAGCAACGCGACGAAGGCCCTTGGTTAATTTTAGCGGCGGGATTAGTGACCAGTGGATTATTGGTCGCTTTTCTTCTTGCTATCACGGGGAACTCCTTTGCGATTGAACGGGAACTTGCGGAACGAAAACGCATGTCGGATCAGCTAAAGCGGAATTCGGAAGAGCTTTCCAGCTCCAACGCCGAATTGGAGCAGTTTGCCTATGTGGCTTCTCACGACTTGCAAGAGCCGTTGCGAGTTATCTCGATATATATTGAGCTGTTAAGAAAAAGAATGGGCGGAAGTCTCGATTCTGATGCCGAGACTTTTATGACTTACGTCGTGGATGGCGCAGGCCGCATGCGAGAACTCATACGAGATCTTTTAGAGTATTCCAGAGTGGGCAGGACGGGTGCCGTGACTTCGCAAGTGGAAGTAAAGTCTGTAGTAGATCACGTGGTTCGCGACCTAACCATTTCGATTGCGGAGAGCAAAGCCGAGATCATAGTAAGCGAATTACCCAAACTTACTATCGTGACCTTGGAATGGGTCCAGCTGTTTCAAAATCTAATTACGAATGCCCTTAAGTATAGAGATAAGAGTCGCAGCCCTTCGATTCGAATCACATGCGAGAAAAAAGACGGAAATTGGATTTTTTCGGTTCACGACAATGGGATTGGGATCGCTAAGGAGTTTACCGATAGAATCTTTTTGGTTTTTCAGCGACTCCACGGAAAGAGTGAGTTTCAGGGTACGGGTATCGGGCTTGCGATCTGCAAAAAGATTGTTGAAAAGATGGGCGGACGAATTTGGGTGGAGTCTCAGTTGGGGGTCGGTTCGATCTTTCGTTTCAGCGTGCCGGTAGAGGCGGTCAGCTAGCCAAGTACAGTGTCGCGTATTCTGATGTTTCTACACCCATCCAAGTGATTTCAGTTACTTACTATTGATTAGTAAACTGTCAAATGGCTAGATTTAGGATCTCTTCTAAATCTAGTGAGTTAACTCATCCCTGGCGCGAATGTTCGAAACATTGTCATTTTGAGAGGGAAAGGGCGAACGGTAGGAGGGCATTCCCCCATGTATTCTTTGAGTGCGGGGGCGCAAGCGAAGAA
>JBBQIT010000296.1:0-5786 GCA_038325205.1 Bdellovibrionota bacterium | reverse complement strand
ACAATCCGCTGATGTCACTCTGGCTTCATCTCTGACGTTAAATGGGGGACGGGTTCTTGTTCGTAACCTCTCCTATACTCGCAGTACGGCACGCTTGATGGTTCAATCCCCGCACGCGCTAGTCGAAAACAACTACGTCTCGGAAACACTTCTTCCTGGAATACGAATTGGTAGCAGTTATAACCCGGCATTCATCGAGGGGCCAGGCGGTACCGATGCCTTGGTTATTAACAATTTTGTGAGCCGAACGGGAGCCGGAAATCGCGAAGGTACCTTGTCAGGAAGCATTTCGATTGGACAGGAAAGTGTAGCAGGAGCCTCTCCCTTTCCGATGATTCAAAATGTTATCGTCCGTGGAAACACAATCCTGGATTCTTGGGGGCCCGCCATTTCAGTCGTGGCGGTAAGAAATGTAAGCGTGACTGACAACACCATAGGTGCCACCAACTTGAATAACGGAGCGGTGTTTTCACCAGCTTTTATGAACCCTAAACGCGATATTTACTTTTATGGAGCGATTCTGACGACGACTCTGAGAAATTTATTGTCGCCAAGCCAATCAGAAGCCTTGATTTGGTCGGAGGGGAACTAAAAAGAAAATGACGGAAAGGGAGGTTTACTCTCTTCAGGCGGCAGGCTCGTTCATTGGTCGCTTCCTTGCCGGAAGCTATTCTAGAATAAAGAATTCGACTCGTCGATTGAGGGCGCGACCATCTTCGGTCGCGTTGCTAGCGCGGGGTTTTCTTTTGCCGTAACCTTGAGCGATGAGAGTTTCCTCAGCGATGCCTTTGCCTACCAGGTATTTCTTCACGGTGTTGGCGCGATCTAATGACAACTTGATGTTGTAATCTTCGGGAGCGCTGGAGTCGGTGTGTCCGATGATGAGCAGGCGTCTGACTTTATTGTCTTTGATCACTTGAGCTATCTGATCGAGCACCGTCGTACTTTCGGGCAGGAGCTCAGCACTTCCGATCTTAAAGCTGATATTCTTTTTGATGATGAACTTACGATCGACGACATTAACGTCTTGAGTGGTTACGTAATGTTTCCGCTCCGTCTGAGATAGCCCGAAGGTGTAGCTGAGTTGCCCCAAGATCTGATAACCGGGAGTAAAGGGAACGCCTAGGGCGCGGGTTCTTCCCAACCCAATGTCCGCGCCTACTAGTACGGCTAAGCCTTTATTCGAAAGAGGAGTGATTCTGGTTCCGATACTCGCTTTCGAAGGACTGCCGCCGAACCCAAGTCCGCCACCCATTTCTACAGTGTTATACATTTCTAAAAAGGGCATGAAGTCGCCCATGCGGTATTCAGCGCCAAGCCCTAGCGTAATCGTATCGTAACGACTGAAATTAAAGAAAGACTCGGGCGCTATCGTTCCCGGCGAAACCCCTCGAATTTGCGGCGTGTGATAAATCACATTCGCATGCAAGAACATGGGAAGGCTGGTCCCTGGATAAAGCGAGTAAGAAAGGGCAGCGCCGAGGCCTCCGCTGACGGTGTTTCCGGCAGGCGCTAAATTATTAAAGTCGGAAGCCACCATGACGTCGAGGATGGGCGCCAGGACGAAGCTTGGGCTTAGCGGAAAAGAGTAGCTGGCCGTAAAGTTCATATCTCCCAGAGAAGAGATGAGTTGGCTTGGCTCTCCGAAGGTTGTCGAAGAATTTCTTCGCATCACGCCGAGGCTTAAATTTTTGGTGGGTGAATATCCCACGAAAAGACTTTCCGCGATGGTTTGGGCTTTCGTGCCTCTTCCAAAATTGGGAGCGTCGTTAACTGCGTAAAACTCGCCACCGATACCAAACGTCAAAGCCCCTTCTGGAAGACTTTCGCCAGATCTCACTCGGAAAATTCCAGCTAAGCCCCAATTCGAGGGGTAGATATGCTCGGTACGAAAAGTGGATTCCACCGCATAGCTGGTCTCTTCTCCCGGCGTCGTTTCTGACGTCTCGATCGCTTTATTTCGCGGAGTCGATTCCGGAGGTGGGGGCGCTGGTGTCGCTGGGGTAGTGGCTTTTGCCTCAGCAGTAGGTTGCGTCGGCTTCGCTGCCATCGAACTTTCGACATCGGGTAGCTTACTGTTTTTTTGGGCAGCGAGCGCGCAGACGCAGACATGGGCACTCATCACGCCCAAAAATATGAAGCTTATGACACGATTTGATCTCAAGTTGTTTAGGAGGTGTTTTCCTAGATTCCGGGATTACTTGATTATTTTACCACGCGTAAAAGAAACGGGACGGGCAATTTTGTTGTTTTCCTCGTAATGTAACTCGGAGCGTCTAAAGCCGATATAATAGTAGCTATGAGGGGGTTATGACTTCGAGTTTTCCAAGAATAGCAGCAGCCGCAATTGCCTCAGTCGGGACTTTCGTGGCTGGATTTTTCTTGTGGCAGGTTCACAGCCTTTCCACAGATGGAGTGTTTGATGCTCCTTCTGTGATCGAGCGGGGTCTTGCTTCAGCGAGCCTTTCTGCGGGAAAAGCTGCCAACTCTGGATTTCCGGCGTTAATAACTTTGGATGATATTTTGACCGATGTTCGTTCAAAAGACGAAGGCCGGATACACTCTCTAAACCTCAAAGTAGAACTAGAACTCTTCGAAGAAGAGGGTCGAGCGAGCATCGAGAAAGTCGAGCCTGCGCTTAAAAACGTCATCATTGAAACCATTCGGAGCCAGACGCTAGAGCGGCTCAATACGCTTTCTGGGAAGCTGTATTTCAAAGAGGTTCTCATCTCTAAAATGAATGGTGTGCTTCACCAGCCTGTTATCCGCGATCTCCACTTCTCCTCTTTCTTTCTTCAATAACGTTTCCGACTATTTACAGCGCAGCAAGCTAGCGTTAGGGTAGCGGGCTATGGCAGTGAAGCGTCGTGCAAAAATAGTCTGTACCATTGGTCCGGCCGTTGAGTCTAAAGAGATGCTTAGGCGTATTGCCGATGAAGGCATGGATATCGCCCGACTCAATTTCTCCCATGGTAACCATCCCAATTTCGCGAGAATTATCGAAGATATAAGGGCTGTGGAGCTAGCCATTGGTAGGCCCATTGGCATCATGGGGGACATCCAAGGCCCCAAGATGAGAGTCGCTAAACTTAAGGGTGGCCAGATACAGTTGAAACACGATGACGACGTGTATGTGACCTCTGAGCCCATTGAAGGCGGCCTTATCGATGGAAAGATTATTATCCCCATAGGCTATAGAGATTTCGTAAAAGACGTCGGCCCCGGCTATACCGTTCTTTTGGATGATGGTCTTTTGGCTTTTCGAGTGATGGAGCGCCAGGGAACTAAACTCAAATGCAAAGTCATCGACGGCGGGACGCTTTATAACAACAAGGGCGTTAACGTCCCTGAAGCCTCTTTTTCCACTCCAAGCATTACCGAGCAAGATTACGACGACATTCTTTTCTGTTTAGATCAAGGCGTTGATTTTATCGCGATGTCGTTTGTTCGAACGGCGCAAGAAGTCCGCCATCTTAAGAATTTTATTGAGTCTCGAAACAAGCGGACCATGGTGCTAGCGAAGATCGAAAAACGAGATGCGCTCACGCATCTTGAAGAGATTATCGACGCTTCTGACGGCATTTTGGTGGCTCGAGGCGATCTCGCGGTTGAAGTAGGGAACGAACGGGTTCCGGTGCTGCAAAAGATGATAGTTCGCAAGTGCAACCTTCGCGGCAAAGCCGTGATCATTGCCACTCAGATGCTCATGTCGATGATCGAAAACCCACGTCCTTCGCGCGCCGAAGCCTCGGATGTGGCCAACGCTGTAGTAGACGGCGCCGACGCCCTCATGCTTTCCAACGAAACCACGATCGGAAAATACCCGCTTGAAACCGTACAGATGATGGGACGCATCATCACGGAGATGGAATCGGAGGCTTTGGTACAGCCGATCCTTTTCAACGAGTGGCAGCTTTCCACCAGCGGCGCGCTAGCGATAGCGTTGCTCCAAAGTGCAGTGCGTCTAGCCTCCGTCTTGGCAGCGCGCTCAATGGTAATCATCACTCAATCGGGAAGATCAGCAACGTTAGTATCGAAATGCCGACCTAAGAACCGGGTTATCGCGGTTACGGGAAGCCTGGAGACTTACCGTCAGCTTTCGTTGAATTGGGGAGTCGAGCCTATCTTCATGGAAGACATGGAAACTCTTATTGCGCAGACCGCCGTATTTGAAGCGATAGGTCAGCGTCTTCTGGGTTTGAATCTTTGTGGCACAGGCGATAGAATAGTAATTACTGCAGGACTTCCGCGTTTGGCCCACGGTTCGACCAATACCATTAAAGTTCATCAGATTTAGCAGAGGCGATTCGTCGCCATTGGTTGATCTCATGTCGCCAACACCAACTTTCAATCGATAATCGATACGAGAGGTACCGCGATTGCGCATTTTTATGCGCCCTCGGTTTGACATCACATGAATAACCCTCAAAATTCCTACATATACTTCGTTAGACTTCCCCTGATCGTGAGTCTTCTTCTGCTCGTGCTCATGGGAATTTTTTCCCGACGAGGATTGCTCGATTTGCGCCGAATGGTTCGTCAGAACCAGGAACTTCAGATGCGTTTGGATCAAGCGACGTTGCAACGGCTAGCCTTACAGCGCCAACTTGAAGTCTTCAAAACGAATCCGATGGAACAAGAGCGAATGGTCCGCCAATCTTTAGGTTACGTACGAAAGAACGAAACCGTTGTAGAATTTGATTAACGATAAAGGAAACCATGCAACGATTCAAAGTCTACTCTCCGACACGCGTTGATCTTGCCGGCGGTACTCTCGATATTTGGCCTCTCTATTGTTTTTCTGGTCAAGCCAAGACGATTAACGTCGCCCTCAACCTCTGTGCTATCGCGCAATTTGAAGTGAGCCCTTCTTCCAGGTTTAAGATCGAAATTCAGTCGACGGGAGTAGAGACCCATCGCTTTGAAGCGCCGCTTGACCGAGCGGCCGTGCTGAAATTACCCGCTTCTCTGCAATTCCCGGTTTATGTGGCCAGCGCCTACCTTGCTCAGAAGTCGGAGTTACCTCCGGTAGAAATTCATATTTCTTTACGAACGGAAGCTCCGGTGCGCAGTGGCCTTGGTGGTTCGTCTGCCTTATGTGTAGCGCTGGTTCGCGGGCTCGCCAGAGTATTTGATGAGTTTGTAGAGCAGGGCTGGCAATGGGCGATGCTGAACTGGGTAAAGGATTGCGAAGCAGGATTTTTAAAAACAGCGACGGGAACACAAGATTATTTAGCTTCTCTTTTTGGCGGATTGAAATGCTACGTGTCCCGTACGGGTGGAATTGATTGTGTAAATTACCCCGATGGAGTTTTGGAAGCGCTTTCGGAAAGAATGGTGGTCCTCTTCTCTGGAGAAATGCACCAGAGCGGACTTTCGAATTGGGAGCTTGTTAAGCAGGCCGTTGCAGGTGACGCCTCGGTGTTAGGAGGGCTCGAAAAGATTCGTCAGATCGCCGATCAACTCGATGGCGAATTGCGCGGGCATCTTAGTTGGAAACACATCGGCCAGTATCTGACCGAAGAGTGGAATATTCGACGAGACACGCTACACGTGGAGACGAAACGGTTAGAAGAGATCTTATCTTTTCTACACTCCAAAAAAGTTCACGGCGCCAAGGTTTGTGGCGCGGCACAAGGCGGAAGTATTCTCGCTTTAGTCGAACCTTCTCAGAAAGCGGCGTTAGTGAAGGCGTGTCAGGAGGCGGGAATCGACGTGCTGCAAGCTTCGGCTAACCCTTCAGCGGTGAGCGCGAGGGAATACTAATCATAATTACGCCCCTTTGA
>JBBQIT010000295.1:0-5789 GCA_038325205.1 Bdellovibrionota bacterium | reverse complement strand
TTTTAGCTATAAAAAACTCGGCACAACCTTTGCTCAAGGTCTCGGCAGGCAAGCGAAGGGCGGTTCGCTTTTAACCATAAGAAGGAATTTAAAAATGAAATCTTTTATACTAAGTCTTGGACTCTTGTTGGCCTTTAGCGCGAACGCGCAAACCAAAAATGTTCGTCTTGAAATGACGGAAGTACCGACTTCACCAACAGCGGCGCAGGTTAGCGTCTTTGTACTGGCTGACGGTACTGTCGAAAAAAGCAGCTTCATCCGCGCTTCAAAGATGTTACCTATTGTGACCGAAGTAGCGCAATTAAGCGTAGAAGAAGTGGACCATATCGACGAACTCATCGAAGAAGCTCGTGACGGAGAAGTCGTCGTCGTTCCTCAAAGAGCGTTCTGTTTTGTCGCTCCGTTTTTCATTCCGACGACAACTGCAGATAACGAGAAAGTATTTATCGCAAGCGGAACGATCTGCTCTCCTCAAAAAGTAAATAAGTCCGATGCCGCGCACGAATTGCACGGTTTGATTCAAGGGCTCTATAGCCAATACGCAGGCAAATAATTACTAACGATTAGATCAAGAACCGGTTTCCGTATAAAAGGGGGAACCGGTTTTTGTCGTTTCTTAAAAAGTCCTAAAATTGGGGGATGCGGCCCCAGTTAATAGGAATTATTCTTGTTGCTTACTGCTTGTGGAAGGCCCTTCCTCATCGCCTAGCCAAAACGAGTGGTTCAATAATTTTGAACCACTTTGGTAAAATTTAAGTTGACGCGCTGAGCTGCAAGCAGTTCAAGTGCCCCTATGAAGACCGTCGAAAGCGCCGCCTACGGGGACAACTACCGTATTTGGTTGGCCGAAAAACTTGCCGAACGAAGAAGGAAAAATCCTTCCTATTCTTTGCGCCGTTTTTCTCGCTTTCTAGGGTTTTCCCACGCTTCCCTCTCTCAAGTTCTTTCCGGCAAACGACCCCTTACTCTAAAAGGCGCTAATAAAATAACCGAACGACTAGCTCTTTCGCCTGAAGAGAGCGGACGTCTTTCCAAGATGCTCCAGAAGGAGCGCGGAATATCGGCGCTGTCGGAACAGAAAGCAAAAGCTTCCGACTTCACGATCCTAGAAATGGATCAATTTCATTTAATCTCTGATTGGTATCACTACGCGATTCTTTCACTCCTTGAGATTCCAGGTGTAAAAGCTGATTCAGCGACGATCTCCCGACGATTGGGCATTTCTGCCAAAGAAGCAGAAGCCGCAATCGTTCGTCTTGAGAGGTTGGAACTCATTGATCCGCAAACCCATAAACTTCCGACAAAAAAGACTCAGCTAGGCACGCCGACCTTTACGGCCCCCGCCCTTCGAAGATTTCATTTAGGTATGCTAAAAAAGGCTGAGGAATCGATCGAAAGAGACTCAGCTGAAGAGACCAGTTTCTCGTCGATTACCATGGCCATCGATCCCAAGTTCATGCAGGAAGCCAAAGCAGAGATTAAACGTTTTCGCCGAGCCATGTGCCAATTTTTGGAGTCGGGTAAACAAGAGAAAGTCTATTCGCTCTCGATACACCTTTTCCCCTTAGATCAGGAAACCCCCTTTAGAAAACCGAAAGGAAAAGAAAAATGAAGAACCTAACCTTTTTGATAATATGTTTGGTTTTTACCTCTCACGGAGGGGCCGAGTTACCCCCGCCACCGGGTCACGAAGCCGGCGGCGGTGAGCCGTTAATCCAAGGATTCAGAGAGCGAATGCTTTTTGCGGGGGACTTTGTCGTCGAAGCTCGCCCTGAGCTTAAAAAAGAGATCAAAGATATCGCGAACTACAAATTAGTTGTAGGAAGAGTGCCGATCAAACTGGTATCCGAAATTAATGATCCCGAATGGGGATTGTTGACGGCTCGCGCAGTTCCCATCGCAGTTACCGAAGGCTATCCGGATGGTTTTCTCATTGAAGTCAGCTTAGCTCGCTATCCTCTCCTTCTGAATCGAACGATCGTTTCGATCGAAGGACCAGAATCCGATCCCTATGGGCTTCCTTTTCATGAAGGACTCAGAGTCAGCAAAGAGTTGGACAATTTCTGGGAGATCTCAAAGAACCTCAAGGCAAGCGATGCCGATTATCTTCGTTGGCGTGCGAAAAATAGACTCAACCCAGAGGAGTCCTTAACCAAAAACAGCTTTTCTTATCCTCTGAAAATGGCTTCCCAACTTTATGTCTGGGAACCCAACCAAGAGGTTCAGATCATCAAAAAAGCGAATGATGAATTTGTAGCGCTGTATCCCGAAAAATGGGCCGAAGAAGAAGCCGCCAGGATAAAAAAGTTCATTGGATCTTCGGCTGCGGTAAAGGAAGTGAAGGTTCGCAGGTCCCTTCATCGCGTAGTTACGGTCTACATGCCGTTGAGTACGGAAATTCTGGGCTACTATGCCACAGCGATTGCGACGGTAGACGTCACGCTTGAACTGAATGGGAAACAACGTTTACGACGCATCGTTAGTGAAGAGCCCGTCTCTGGAAGCGGAGAGGTAATTTCTCAGGTGGACAGACATCAGGCGAAAGAAGCGCATACGAAAGCGCTGGCTTCGTACCGAAGAGCCGTTGATATCTGGAAACAGACAGCTCAAGTCACCTACCCTCAAGGTTCACCAGAGAGTTTTGTGTATTCTCCGGTTGCCCTTAATTCGCCCTTTCCTACCTATGAGTCTGCCCCGTGGTCTAACCTTTATTGGGAGACTAGGGGATGGGGTACTAAAATCCAACGGCGAGTCGACGGACAAACTATCTGTATTAAATTTAAAACTCTTGCTCCTTTCTATTTCATTATTACTGACGATGAAGAAACTCAGAAGCCGACGGCCAACGGCTTGGATATTTTCGATTCACTGGGTGACAAGTGGAAAGTCTCAGTGCGCGCTTACGTTGTGGAGTTTTTAAATGACGCCCTCTGGTGGGGCCAGTGTTACACCAATTCCGGAAACAGGTTTACGGGTTACGCCTCTATGTTTCGTAGAGATCTCACCGAATTCGGCGGAGCTGCCTATCTAGTCGGTCCGGTTGCTTTCAACGGCCCCTATGATAAAGAAAAAAATAAAGATCTTTCTAGTCCCTCGTACCAACAGCGCAATTTCGCGGCTCAATCCCTTAAGGATTGGCATCAAAATCATGGTGACCTCTACACCCCTGTAGCGCAAAACGATCGCACTCTGGTTCAGAATGTTCGTCGTTTAGCCGCGAAGGCCGGAGGGGAACCCGGCCGAGATAGCGCACAGGAATTTTCAGTAAAACGTGCGATTTTAAATCCTGCCGGCAAAAAAACCTTCCAAGGTTTTTTAGTGGAGGTCCGCTGCAAAGACGACAACGGTTGCTATCTCCGCAACGCGCCTCTCTGGGACAACGGAGCTTACGACGCTATTTTGTATAGATGCTTTATCGACGGCTTCGGGGCCCTCTAAGCACCCGAAGTTCAGGGATCAGTCGACTTTCGGTAACCAAAGTCGACTGGTCCCAAAACGCGGTTGTCTGGCCGATTACTCTTCCCGGTTCACTAGGTTGTGAACAGTTTCAACCACCAAGTCATTAAATCTAAACCGAACCGCTTGAGAACGGGTAGAGCCTTACCTTTACCACTAATGCTGAAAGGCAGCTGAAGGGAAGAGCTATGGTTTCGAGTGGTCGCTGGTATATTGTGGGAGCGCTTTTCCTTTCGACTCTTGCGTTGGCAAATAAGTTTCCTCCCACCCAAACCTTCTGCGGTGGGTTGGTCTCGACGACTGCACGTCTCGCTAAGGGGAATGATCTACTTAAGGCGCAACTGGAAATTAGTCTTGCGTCAATCGAACGAGTTTTGGGATTGAACGCGAATGATCGTGGGAAAACTCGTTTCGAGCATCCTTCGCAGCCATGCTCTTATGGCCCTTTTGCCAAACGATATTTGCGCTTCTCAGACGGTACCAATACTTTATACCCGTCGGTAGAATCAGATTCCCTCCAAGACTTTTACGTTCGACTTTTATGGCTCAGGAGCAATCTTGAAACTAATCCCAAGCAGACTGCTGTTTTTTCACTCAATACTAAGGGACAGATTCTCTCTTTTACGCAGGAAATTCTCTCTTCTCCTCTTTACCGCTATGCGGGTCATGTCGCGCTGGAAGACCTTGAGACGGGAAGCTCTGAAATTCGGGTTCCCGTTGTTTGCCTCTTGCTGGGCGCCAATCTAGTTGCCGGTTTAGGTGCGGCAGCACTCGTTGCACACGCCGAGCCGTCGGATGGGTTTGGGAATGCCGCCTCCGTCATCGGCTTATTTTCCCTATCTCAGGTGATACTCACGCTTCTTCCAAATGATTCCTTCCCCCCTCCCGTGGTTTTCAATGTGAAAAACAAAAGGAAAGTGGACCTTTCCACAGAGTTGCACTTTCTTGCTAGAATTAAAGAGATCCAGGATGACTTAATGGGGTTTCAGGTTAAAGGTTCACGCAAAATCTATTTTGAAATTCCTTTCAATCTCGGAGTCGGCCTTCACGTCCTTTATGATGGTGCCCAATCGTCGCTCTCGGTTGCGGTTGTTGGCGATGACGAAGCATCGTTCGCTGACTTCGAAGCCACTATTCAAGAATTGGGCGCTAACCCCGAGCTTTCGATTCGGGCTCGTAAAACACCTTTCGAAGGTTTTAAAGTCCGCCATACTTTCTCCCATCAGATTTGGAGGTGGCTCCATAAAGGGATCCGATACTTAAGAATCCCGGGAACCTGAAAAAGAGCCCTAGCGCAGTCGCTAAAGCCTTCGGGAATGTTTTAGAATCTAATCACCGCGGAAGGACCGAAGTTGAGTAAGTGAAAGCTGGGAACTTTCGTAGTGCTTACGATCGGAGGCGTACTGGTGTCAGTCAGCGTTCCTGTCCCGCTGGGAACAAAAAGCAGGCTGACATCGATAGCCAACGTCACCCGAGAGCTGATTCGAAAGCCGACAATTAAGCGGGGGCCGCCCGCGATACTTCCATAAGCTAGGCTTGAGCTGAAGTTGAGGCCGAAGAACGGGACAAAAGCAGTCCTTAAGTAGCCTAGAAGAAATCCGGCCCGCAAATAGAACACGTCATCGAAAATAGCGTAATCCGCCATCGCCGCGATCAGATAGTTTATATTGATATCCAGATATAACGACGAGGTTGAATTGCTGCCGAAGCCAAGTCCTAGCGAAGTCTTAAGCCCCAAAGCGAATCGTGGGAGGACCTCATACCCGGCCTCGAAATTAAGGCCATAGCCATCTCCGTTTTGGTAAAACGCATCCCCCGAGATGGACCATCGCGTGGGGCCGACGACGAGCGAGAGCGGGCGTCGTTTGAGAATCGGCTTTTCTACCGGTAAAGGAGTGGTCTCAGGTATTACTTCGGTTTCGCTCGCCCTGCCATATGAGCTTAAGCAAAGACAGATTAATAGCAGCCATAGCGTACTGAGTTTTTGCATAGGATTGGTTAAGAATAACCTCCCTGCTAAATCCTGTCAGTTTCTTTGTATTTTTAGCAAGGTTCTACTGGCTAAAATTCTAAATAGGTTTCGGAATATTGCCGTTCACCCACAGCACAAAAACGCACTTTTGTGATTAAGGCTTTTCCGACGTCAGCGACTCATACAACTCGTGGGCTAGCTTCTTCTTAGCTTCGGCCTCGGTGACCAAAGCATTCGCGGTAGAGAGTTTGGTGGAGTATTCGTCGAGCTCAGTTTTTGTAATGCCTCCTCGATCATAGTGAACACTAGCATGACGGTAATCCCAATCGCGGAACTTTTGTTGGGACCTTACTACGTCGAG
>JBBQIT010000294.1:0-5795 GCA_038325205.1 Bdellovibrionota bacterium | reverse complement strand
ACGAAGTCAAAGCGAGGTCGGTGGGCGGGGCCACTATCGCCCTCAGCCGCAATGAACTCGAATTTGCGATCCAAAATCCTGAGAATTCCGTTCTAGCATCGGTAACGGTAGGTGAAAAAGGGGAAGTACAGCTTCTTCTTTTGCGAGACTTCATCGGAACTACCGAATTGTCACCGGCGGAGAGTGGGCGCAACTATTCTTTAGAGAGGCTAAAGCAAAACGCGACTGGCGTTGGCTTTTAGTTTAGCTGGGCAGCGCCAGAGAATTAAGACCAAAGTTTGGGTAGCTGGTCTTGCGAATGCTACCGTCATCTAGAATGTCATAAATCTGATAATTAAGACTTAGAAAAAAAGCTTCCGCCTCTTTTCGGATGGGGCGCTTTCGAATGGCCTCAAAGTCCATCAGCGTTTCAAAGACTACCTTGGGACGAAATTTCTGAAGCGCTTTTCGGGCCCCCTCTAAAACCTCGGTTTCCATGCCTTCCGTATCGATCTTGATGAAAGAAAGGCGCTCAATGTTTTTCTCTTCGACAAAATCATCCAGAGTGGTCACCGGAACAGCGCGGCCTGAAGTCTCTAGTAATCCGGCATTTCCTGGAGCACTGGGGTCTTCCGCCCAAAAGAGCTCACCCGGCTGATTAGAAATTCCGACCGAATAGACCTCAGATATTTTCTTCAAGTCGTGGTTCAAACTAATATTGGAGTTAAGTCTTTTGAAATAATCGGGGCCAGGTTCAAAAGAGATTACTTTCCCTGAAGGGCCAACTTGCCGACATAGCGCTAAAGTAATCGCACCAAAGTTAGCGCCGATGTCGATACAGACATCGCCGGCCTGCACTTGATTTTCGATTAAACGCTGAAGCCCTACTTCATAACTTCCGGAAAGCATTTCGCGCTCTACGTTATGAATCGCATTGATATGGACTTTGTACTCGCCCAAATAGTTATCAAAGATAAAGTCGCCGTCGTTGCGAAGCAGATGCCCCCACTTGGAAGAACGCCTGGCGAGCCCTACTTTAAAGGAATGGGGGAAAAATCCTCCCGCCTTTGCTAACCAAGTTTTGACCTGTTCTTTCACAGACCAACTTTTAACATAGCAGGCGGCGAAGCGGAAATGAGAATCGCCTATGCTAGACTGGGAACCATGAAAGACGAGCTCATTACCATAGCTAGTTTTCCTCAGGCGATTCAAGCTCATATCGCCCGCTCCCGCTTAGAAGCAGACGGCATCGAGGCCTTTATTCGCGATGAAAACATCGTGACTCTGAATTGGCTCTATTCGAATGCGGTCGGCGGCGTGAGGCTTCAAGTCCATGAGGAAGATGTCCAAAAGGCCCTGAACAGCTTAGGCCTGGAAGGGGCGGACGCGCCTCCTGATTATCGAATTGATGGGAACGCCTCGGAGGACAAATGCCCGAAATGCGGATCCACCGAATTCAAAGAGCGCGCGAGGACTGGGGCGATGGCCTCCGTCATGCTCTTTATTCTATTTTTTATCCCTTTCTTTCGAAAACTAAGAGAAACCGTTTGCGCCAAATGCGGCGCAAAAATGTAGCCTTATTTGGGGGGAATCGGTTTTTTCTTATTTTTCGCCATCACCTTAAGATACGCGATAATGTCTTTGATAACTTTGTCCCGATTCGGCAGTTCTGGGTTCACTTGCGGCATTGAGGTGTTGTAACGAAGACTCGTCGGGTCCGAGATCCATTTCGTTAGCCACTTATCACTAAGATACTCCGTCACACTCGCCGGCCAATTAAGTTCGACACCTTTTCCGCCCCCTTCGCCGTTGATCGTGTGACATTGAAGGCACTGCGATCGAAAAGCTAAGAAGCCGTCTTTCACATTGGCCTTAGCATTCGCCGGAGGAGCGAGGTTGGGGAACTTATCTGAGAACTGGATGAGGTCGACAGTAATCAATTGGTAAGGCCAGTTTTCGTTGCCCTCTTTAATAAGTGCTGCATCTTTCAAGTTCTCCCACACTAGATAGTAGGGACCGTACTCGACCTCTTTTTTGGTAACCTTATCGGTGAACTTATAGTCACCGCTCTCCTTTTGGTAAGTCAAAAAGGCTTGATGCGTCTCAAATCGTTTCAGCGGAATCGAAGGTTGGTATCCGTCCAAACAGGTAAAGAGCACTTCGTCCGCTTTAGCGAGTTTATCCCCGTAGATTGCTTTCAATAGAGGGTAGAAGGGAATGGCTTTGTATTGAAGGTTCGTAGATTCATGAAGCTCGTTTACCGCTATCGTTACTTCCGGCACCTTTTTCTTCAAATCTTCGAGGCTCAACTGCCCCACTTCGACGCCTTTAAGCTTGAAAGTGAATATCTCGGCAAGGGACAAAGAAGACCAACAGGCGAGAATCAATAACAACGAGAGCGTGCGCACGGTTACCTCCAGAGAGGGATTTTGTACCTGATTTTAGGGTGATCCGCTACTTCGGTTTTTGATTGTTGCTGGGAGCGCCGGCAATGCCGGGCTGGGCGGGGTTGCCAGAACCGGTGAGTTGCTTAAGCATGTCGCAACCTGGGGGGTAACCCATGTTACACGATTCTTTCAACGCCGCTTCGGCCTCTTGAGGTTGATTCAATCGCGCATAGACCTTACCCGTAACGCTTAACGCTTCGGGGAGAACGGGGTCTTGCGGATTTTTTGCGGTCATCTGGAGCAAGCGCTGCAGAAGCACTAAGGCACCTTGCGGATCTCCCGCATCAAATTTCAATTGTGCCAATACTAAAAGAGGACGAGTCGCCAAAGGGAATTGGTTCGACCAGTTTTGCAGAATCGTAGTGGCACCCGCATAGTCTTTCAATCGCAACTTCGCTACGACTTCATACTGCAAGATCGATTGATCGTTCGAATCGATATTGCGGGCCT
Organism: Bdellovibrionota bacterium; assembly: GCA_038325205.1. Lineage (GTDB taxonomy): Bacteria > Bdellovibrionota > FAC87 > UBA2466 > UBA2466 > JBBQIT01. The sequence goes on along the minus strand of JBBQIT010000294.1, from coordinate 2,919 downwards.
TTTCTAAAACCGGAAAGGCTTGCTCGGCGTAGTTTTGAAGAATGAGACCGACGCCTTCGAGTTTCAATCCGATAGTTTCGCCGGGAGCAAACTTATTTTGAAGTGCTTGGCCGATGATGATCATCTTTTGGGGAGGCACATCTAACTCGCGGAAATCAAGATACAGATTAGCGACCTCCACGAAGAACTCTTTGCTCTGCGGCCCTTCGATTAAAAGTCTATCGATCTGCTGGTTGGCCATCTCAGCCTCTTTGAGATGTCCTTGAATAACATGGAAACGGGCGAGCTTAACAAAACTCGGTCCAAACGATGGATCGATCTCTTGAGCCTTAGTATAAGACGCGAGTGCCAGATCAGGCTTGGCTTGCTCCATATACAAATCGCCGAGGACCAAATGAATCTCTAAATTCTTCGGTTCAGCTAAACGAAAGGCTTCGGCAGCCGCGACCGCTTCTCCTAGCTTTCCTTCAGATTCCAATTTCTTGATGGAAGCTATCCCACGGCTTTGCGACGGGCCCCCCCCTTTTCCCCCTAACGTCGAATACACGATGCTAAGGACCAAAGCCATTCCGCACAGCGCGTAGACTCGGGTCTTGCGGGGAAACGAAAGGTAAAAGCGTTTGAATGGCGAAAGGCGCATCGCGGAAGTAATTTCATTCGCGTGCGCTAAAGCAGGTTCGGCTGGGATATTGGTGTTGGTGTCGTTAAAGATAGGCTCTTCAGGAATCTGTTCTCCGTCGCGTTCGTCATCGTGTTCGTCCAAGATAGCAAGTTGAGGCTCACGAATTGACTCTTTGCCCTTTTTCTTCACACGACTTTCGGGACCTTCGGTGATTTCAGCGGGCATGGGCAAAATCTGGCAATCGAGCAGCGTATTTCCCAGCATTAAACGATCGCCGTCGTGAAGTTCTCCGGTCTCGTGGGTATCTCCGTTGATGAGAGTACCGTTTAAACTTTTAAGATCGGTGTAAGTAACTTTTCCACTACGCTCTTCGAAATGAATCGCAACATGTGAGCGTGAGATGCGCGGATCATGAATCAACACGTCGCCCTTGGAACGGCCAATAACGGCAGTACCGTTACGCAGTTCAATGACTTTGCCTTTATCTTTGCCTTCGATAATGACAAGTCGGGGACCAGTAAGCGACTTAGAAACCATCGTAATCTTTTCGGCTATTTAGCGAACTAGCTTAAGAACTTCGGCAGGTAAGACACGCAGGAATTACGCGGCATGTCGCAACTTGAGACGCGGGGTCTGTTTAGGCATGGAAATTTCACCATCTAGGACAGCTCCGGCTCTTACTTCGACGCTAGGCGCCGTGAGTTTTCCTTTAACGGTAGCAGTGCTCGTAAGACGGATCGCGGTAGAGGACTTAAGATCTCCGTCAACACGTCCTTCGACCAAAATAGGGCCCTGTGCCAAGACTGATCCTTGAACCCAGCCCGATTTGCCGACTTGGATGGGCTCGAGGCTTTGCTGAATCAACTCCCCTTCAACAATACCGTAGATCGAAGCCCCCGAGAAAAACGTGAGTGACCCTTGGATGCGTGTGCCTTCGGCGACTAGAGTGGGAGCAATGGTCTCAATGATCATATTCGTCGTCCGTGTCGATAACTTTACGTTCGTGCTGAACCAAAGTGTGCGCTTGATCGTAAAGATAGAAGTTAATAGCGAGAGGCCGTAAGAGATGGCCTACCGTAAAATCTGCAGTGGCTTGTAAAGCTCTAGAAAACTTAAAAGTCTTTCCTTCTAACTTTCCAATTTCATCGGGATTGAGATCGTCATGCGTTGAATAGCCGGGATAAACAAAATACCTTTTTCGAATATTCACATTCGCGTTCGCAGTACCTATGCGGGGGATTTCCGTTTCCAAAATCACCAACACTTGCCCTTGTGCCATTCCAGGGGCGCTGGGAACCAAAGCAACTTTAGCGGTGCAGTGTTCCGCTACGCAATCCGCGTTTAGTTCTGCCAAACGGGCCCGCCCTACGCCTGTGTTCTCCCCAGTTGTCGACGTATTTTCCTTAATCGCCGCGGCTTGTGGAGCCACAGAGTCCAACACTCGTATCGGCATCGCAGAAGGAGTCACAGCAGCTGCTGCCGCTGCCACAATAGGTGATACCGCTTGAGGCGTACTGTTGATGGTCGCTAGATTCTGACGAACTTCAAACTCAAGAACTCGATCGGCCAACTTCCGGTTGATCTCCAACTCACGGAAAAAAAGTAGGGCGCCTAAAACCGAGACTAGAAGCAAGCAGCTCAAAAAAAGTGCCAACACAGAAACTTTTTTTACATTTAGACGAAAAGCGACGGGATTCCCTGCCCCGGCATGCACGGTGACGAGAAGTTGCGAACGAAGAAGATGTCTCGGTTTGAATGCCATATTTTTTTTAGAGATTGAAGTGGGAGTAACGCGGAGAGCTAGAATGTAAGCTCTCTGTATCGACTAGAGCTTTATTATAACCTCCCCTACTTTAGAAAGCGATGACTCGGAAATCGCATGACTAACTTCTCGCCAACGGTTCCCGTGGCCCCTATACTACGGGGAAATCATTATAAAAATGCCAACTTCCGCCGCAAAAACTCCCAAACGCCGATCGCCCGCCGCCGTAGCGGTTGGACTAGGAATTCTATTTTCTAGGATCGCAGGCTTCGTCCGCGACAGAGTTTTTGCGCATTACTTGGGAAATTCTGATGCCGCAGGCGCTTTCAGAGCGGCGCTAAGAATTCCAAACCTTCTCCAAAACCTATTCGGCGAAGGCGTTCTTTCTGCCTCTTTCATCCCGGTTTACGCAAGGCTTATGGCGGAGGGCAAAGAGGAAGAAGCGAACAGAGTTGGTGGAATAGTAGCCAGCCTTTTAGCCTTAACCATGGGAGTCTTGGTTCTCGTCGGAGTTCTCGCGAGCCACGCCTTGATC